>JASFOZ010000004.1:0-26908 GCA_050116255.1 Desulfarculaceae bacterium | reverse complement strand
CGGCGGCATGCAGGTGATCGACGGCACCTCCACGCCAGGCACTTTCTTCAGCTTCCTCACCGCCTTGATTATGCTCTATGAGCCGGTCAAGCGCATATCGCGCCTGAACAACGAGATCCAAAACGGTCTGGCCGCCGCCCAGCGGGTTTATCAGGTGTTGGAGACAGAGCCCGAGATCAGGGACCGGCCCGATGCCCTGGAACTGCCGCCCATGAAGCAGGGGATAGAGTTCAAGGATGTAAGCTTCGCCTACCGCTCCGGGGAGCCGGTGCTTAAGGGCATCAATATCCAAGTGCCGGCAGGGCAGGTCTTGGCCCTGGTGGGCACCAGCGGCGGGGGAAAGACCACCCTGGTCAACCTGCTGCCCCGCTTTTACGAAGTGAGCCAGGGGGCGGTGCTCATAGACGGCAGGGACATACGTGAGGTGACCTTGCGCAGCCTGCGCTCCCAGATTGCCATTGTCACCCAGCAGACCATCCTGTTCAACGACACCGTAAGGGCCAACATCGCCTATGGAGCAGATTCTGCCTCTGACCAACAAATCCAAGACGCGGCCCGGGCCGCCTATGCTTTGGAATTCATAGAGAAAATGCCCCAGGGCCTGGACACGGTCATCGGCGAGGGAGGGGTGCTGCTCAGCGGCGGGCAACGGCAGAGGCTTTCCATTGCCCGGGCCCTTTTGGCAGACCGGCCCATATTGATTCTGGACGAGGCCACCAGCAACCTGGACACCGAGAGCGAGCTTTTTGTGCAAAAGGCCTTGGAGAACCTGATGAGCGGGCGCACCACTTTTGTAATCGCCCACCGCCTGTCCACGGTACAGCGGGCAAACCGCATCCTGGTGATCGCCAAGGGAGAGGTCGTCGAAGAGGGTGATCACCAAAGGCTTCTTGAGCTCGGCGGACAATACTCCCGCCTATATAAGATGCAGTTTGCCGTGGACCGGGGCCTGGAAGCTGCCTCAGGTGCCTAGAAAAATATTCCATCAACTCTTTTTCGCAGGGCTTTGGCTGCTCATTCTGGCCTCTCCCGCCCTGGACCAGCCCCTGACCCAGACAGCCCGCTCTTGGGGCCAGGACGGGCCGGGCTGGTATTGGGGACTGGCCGCCTACTGGGCCGGGCTGGGCGGGCTGCAAATGGCCGCCTTGGCCCTGTGGGCCCTGGCCGCCTGGTTTTTGCGGCAATGGGTTTGGCTGGCTTGCGCTCTGGGCGGATTTGCCGCTGTAGTGGTCTCGGGGATCTTGAGCCAGGTTATCAAGCACCTGATGGGCAGGCCGCGCCCGCGCCTGGGTTTGTCTCCCCTGGAGCTGATCGGCCCCACCCTGAACAGCGATTTCACCTCGTTTCCCTCGGGACACGCCGCCACCAGCTTTGCCCTGGCCGCGGTGCTGGCTTATTTTTATCCCCGGGGGGCCTGGCTGATATTTCTGGCGGCAGCCTGGGTGGGTGTAGGCCGTATAGCCTCCGGTTCCCACTTTCTCAGTGATGTGCTGGGCGGCGCCGTTCTAGGGCTTATGACCGGCCTGCCGTTGGCCTATGGAGCCATGCGGCGGCAAGGGCTTTTGCAAAAAAAACTGCGCCGCTACGACTCCGCCTAGTCATATCTTATATTTTTAACTATTATCAATATGTTGTACGATGGTGACTGCTCATGTTCCCTCCAGGCGTAGCCGGTTCGGGCCAAGGTTGGCTTTATGAGCCTCATTGGTTTATCCTTGGTGACAAAAACTTCGATCCGGCCATTAAAAACAGTTTGGCAGGGCTCAGGCAAGGCCAGACTTTGCCAGGTGCGGCAGGGTCCATCTTTGTTTTAAGATACGCTGAGGGAATAAGGCGGGTGCAGTAGGAGTTCCAGCAAGAAATATGAAAAGAAGAGGCAAGCTGCTAAGGCCCAAACCCTGGGGATGGAAAGAGACGCTCAGCCTGGTTTTGTTGCTGGTGCTGGGCGGGGTCCTCTTTTTCACCGCCATAGGCCACCGCAGCCTTTGGGAGCGCGATGAGGCGCGCTACGCTGAGGTGGCCCGGGAAATGGCGGTCTCCGGCGACTGGGTCACTCCCCGCTTGAACCAGGTCAAGTATTTCAGTAAGCCGCCTCTCACCTATTGGCTGGCGGCGCTATGCTTCAAGCTGGGGGGTGTTTCCGAGGCCAGCGCCCGGGTGGTGCCTGCCCTTTTCGGCGTCCTGACCCTGGTGGTCACTTTTCTGTTGGGGCGCAGCCTGGGCGACCTGCGCAGCGGCCTCTGGGCGGCGATAGTGTTGGCCACTTCCGGTCTGTTTTTCGTGATGTCCCGGTTAGTTATGGGGGATATGCTCCTATGCTTCGGAGTGACCCTGGCCCTGTACGGGGCCTGGGAACTGCGCCAGGCCCGGGATTGGGGAGGGTATGTCTTTTGGGCGGGGGTGAGCATCGGGTTTTTGGCCAAGGGGCTGTTGGGCCTGGGCCTGCCCGCCATGGTTGCGGTTATATTCGCCTGCCTGGGTGGCGAGTGGTCTCTAATAAAAAGGATCGTGCATTGGCGGGGGTTGGCGCTGTTTGCCCTCCTTAGCCTGCCCTGGGTGATCTGGGTGGGGAGCGTCAATCCGGAGTTTTTTGGCTCCTTTTTCATAGATGAGAATCTGGGGCGTCTTTTCTCCGGGGGCGGGAAATCCAGCCCCGCCTTCTTCTATTACCTCTGGCTTTTACCCCTGGCCTTTGTGCCTTGGGTGGCGCTCTTGCCCTGGTCATTGGCACAGCAGTGGCCGGGCCGGGGATGGCGCAGCCCCGAGCAGCGGCACTGGCTTTGGCTGGTGGTTTGGACTGCCTCATTTTTGATTTTTTTCACCTTGAGCGCCTCCAAATCAGCCCACTACGCCTTGCCCATACTTCCCGGCCTGGCCTTGATGATGGGCCGGCCCATGGCTTCTCTGTGGGAGGGGCGCGGCTCGGGCCGGGGGTTGCGGCCGGTGGGGCTGAGTCTGCTGGTGTTGTCTCTGGCTATTTTGTTGGGGGCCTTGGTGATATATCTGGCTCCAAGCCTGGGTCTGGGTCTTAGCTATAACCGGCTGGGAATGCTTCTGCTGCTGGGCCCTGCAGTCCTGGCAGGCCTGGGTTTGGCCATAGCCGTCACCAGGAATTGGGCCTGGTCAGGATTGGCTGCACCCCTGGCCTTGTTTGTGGTTTTGGCCCTTAGCCTGGGGCTGGCGGCGGATAGGCTGGATGAGCGCTTTTCAATTAAAAAACTGGCTCTGACGGCAAAGAATCATATGAAAAAGCAGGATTTGCTGGTTTGTTACAAGGACTTTTACAGCGGCGCCGCTTTTTACAGCGGGAAGAGGGTGGCGGTTGTGGCCAACTGGGGGGATCTGGATTTCGGACGCCGCCGTGACCAGGATTCCCGGACCTGGTTCATAGCTGACAGCAAAGCCTTTCTAAAACGGCTGCAAAATCCCAGGCAAAGGGTGATCGGCCTCAGCAAAATAAAGGACTTCGGGGAATTGAAAAAGCGGGCTTCGGGCCTGCCGGGGTTGTTGCTATTCGAGTGGGCCCGGGCGGGTGATCATGTCTTGTTCAGCAACCGCCCCCGTTAAGGGCAGTTTCTGAGGGTAAAGGCTAAGCTCGGCACACATTCAAAGTACACCCCGAGAGAATGGGATCACGCCATGGGGCTTCAGATTATAACTGAAAATGCCGGCCAGGCCTTTATGCCCAAGGTTTCTTACCCGGCTGCGCCCGTCAGGATTCAAGTTGAGTGCTGGCCCGTTCGGGCGGCTTTGGGTGGTGTTTGGGTGGATTTTTGAAACGGTTGGCCTACAACCTGGCCCTGGGCATTGGTTTGGGCGCGGCCACCCCCTGGCTGGGGGCGCGCCTGGCCCGGGGGCGGTACCGGCAGATCGCCTTGGCACGGCTGGGGTTGGGTTCGGCCTGGCTGCCGGCCCCGCCGCCTGGGGGAGGCATCTGGGTGCATGCCCTCAGTGTGGGCGAGGTGGGCTCGGCCCTGCCTCTGCTGACCGCCCTGGGCAGGCGCTATCCGCACAAGCCCTTGATGCTGTCCGTGGCCACTGCCCAGGGGCTCGCCGTGGCTAAGGAGGCCTTGGCAGGCTCCGGGGTGATCCTGTTCATCCGGCCCCTGGACCTGCCTTGGGCGCGGCAGAGGCTGATACGACACCTGAGGCCCAGCCTTTTTTGCCAGGTTGAGGGCGATATCTGGCCGGGCTGGCTATGGGCCATGGCTGAACAGGGGATTCCCCGGATGCTGGTCAACGGCCGTATCAGCCCCCGCACCTTCAAGGGCTATCGCCGCCTGCGGACCCTGGCCCGGGAGCTTTTCCGGGGATTCGACCGAGTGCTGGTGCAGACCGAGGTTGATTACCAGCGCCTGTCCTCGGTGGGGGTGAAGGGCGGCTGTCTGGCGGTGGGCGGAAACCTCAAGTTTGACAGCGCCCCGGCTGAGCTGGAGGAAAAACAGCGCAGCCTTCTGGCCCAGGAGCTGGGGTTGTCCGGCTGCAAGGTATTGGTGGCCGGTTCCACCCATCCCGGTGAGGAGGAGCCTTGTCTGGAGGCCTTTGCCGCTTTGCACCGGGACCATCCTGATCTGGCCCTGCTGCTGGCTCCCCGGGAGGTCTCCCGGGGCAGGTCCCTGGCCCAGATGGCGGCCCACCGGGGGTTCAAGGTTTTTCAGGCCAGCCAGGGGGCTCCTCCCCCTGGAGTGCAAGTGTTGGTTTTGGACGTCTTAGGCAAACTGGCCCAGGCCTATGCCTTGGGGGTGGCCGCATTTGTGGGCGGCTCCCTGGTGCCGGTGGGGGGGCATAACCTGCTGGAGCCCGCGGCCCAGGGAGTGCCGGTCTTATTCGGCCCCCATACCCACAACTTCCTGACCATGGCCCAGAGCCTGGAGGCGGCTGGCGGTGGTATAAGAATAAGCCAGGGCCAGGAATTGAAAGCAGCCTGGGGTGACTTTCTTTCCCAGCCCGAAAAAACCCGCCAGGCGGGCCGGGCTGCCCAGGGATTCTGTCAGGCCCACCGGGGCGCGGTGGACAGGGCGGTGGCCGAGGCCCAGGCCCTGTTGGAGTCTGTTTGATATGCCCGCCACAGGCCAAAAGCTGTTTCAGCGCCTGACCGGCCCGGAGCCCGGCCCCTGCTGGCTCTCGGGTCTGAGGGGGCTGGCCCGGATTGCCTCTTGGGGATACGGCCTGGGGGTGCAGTTTAACAACTGCGCCTTTGATCTGGGCCTGAAAAGGGTCCGCCGCCTGCCGGTGCCGGTGGTGGGAGTGGGCAATCTGAGCGTGGGCGGCACCGGCAAGACCCCCTTGACCATGGCCGTGGTGTCGTCCCTGCAACGGCTGGGCCTGAAGGCGGCAATCATCTCCAGAGGCTATGGCGGCAGGGCCCAAAAGGGAGTAACCTGGGTGTCCCGGGGGGACGGCCTTTTGGCAGATGCCCAAACCGCTGGAGACGAACCGGTGGTAATGGCCAGGCGGCTGCCAGTGCCGGTGGCGGTGGGCCCGGACCGCTTCCAGGTGGGTAAGGAGGTGGTGGCCGCCTGCGGCCCCATGGTGCTGGTGGGGGACGATCTGTTTCAGCACCGCCGCTTGCACCGCGACCTGGATTTGGTAGCTTTAGACGTCTCCGATCCTGCCGGCCTGGGCGCCCTGCTGCCCCGGGGAAAGCTGCGCGAGCCCAAGGCGGCCCTGCGCAGGGCCAAGGCCGTGGTCTTGACCCATGCCGGCGACCAGAGGTTGCGGCACAACGCCCGCTCCTGGCTGCGCCGGTTTTGGGGGCCAGGGCCGGTGCTGTCTTGCCGACACAAAATATTGGGCCTGACCGACGACAATGGCCGCCAGCTGGAGCCCCAGGAGGTGCGAGGCCGGCCGGTGCTGGCATTTTGCGGCCTGGCCAGGCCCGAGTCCTTTGCCCAGAGCCTGCGGGCCTTGGGCCTGGAAATTTTGGAGTTGGTTTCCTTTAATGACCACCACTACTTTAAGCCCCAGGAGATTGAGGATTTGACAAACCGGGCCCTGAAGCTGGGTGCCCAGGCCCTGGTATGCACGGAAAAGGATGAGGTGCGTCTGCCCCCATTGCCGCTGGGGGCAACCCTATGGGTGACCAGGCTGGCCCTGGATTTTGACGGAGGCCAAGAGGTGCTGGATGATGTCCTGGCCTGGGGCTTGAAGGATTGGGGGAAAACAGGTTGAGCCTGGCCTACCATATCCTTAGGGGCGGCCTTTTGCTTACTTCCTTGCAGCCCATGGCCCTGGCCCGGGCCCTGGGGCGCGGATTGGGCAGGCTGGGATTTGCAATCGATCAGCGGCACCGCCTCATCGTGCAGAACAACCTGCAAGCCGCCTACCCTGACCGCGACAAGGCTTGGCTTGAGACAACGGCCAGGTCATGCTTTGCCCACCTGGGCCAGGTGGCCATGGAGATCCCCCACATCGTCAGGCTGTCCCCAGAGCAGATCGCCGCCCGCACCCGCTATCACGGCCTGGAGAATTGGGAGGCGGCCAACGCCCGCAACAAGGGGGTCATGTTCCTCACCGGACACATCGGCAATTGGGAATGGACCAGCCTGGCGGTGGGGTATAAGGTGGGTGAGCTTTGCGTGGTGGCCAGACCCCTGGACTGGCCGCCTGCGGATCAGATGGTGAACCATTGGCGCACCAAGACCGGCCATCAGATAGTCCCCAAGGCCAACTCAGCCCGCAAACTGCTCAGGACGCTTCAAAACCAGGGCCAGGCGGCGGTGCTTCTGGATCAGAACGTGGACTGGTACGACGGCGTGTGGGTGGATTTTTTCGGGCGGCCAGCCTGCACCAACAAAGGGCTGGCCCTATTGGCCCTGCACACCGGGGCTCCGGTGGTGCCCGGCTACGCCTTGCGGGCTGATGACGGTTTTTTTGACGTGTTTATCGAGCCCGAGATCCCTTTGATTAAAACCGGGGACAAGACCAAGGACGTTTGGCAGAACACCCAAAACTACACCTCCGCTCTGGAACGAATTATCCGCCAAAAACCCGAACAATGGTTTTGGATGCACCAACGCTGGAAGACAAAACCCTATCATCTCTGGCCCAGAGAGCATAATTAATGCCGAGGCTGGATCCCCGCACCCCGGAGCGCATCCTGGTCCGGGGCACCAATTGGGTGGGCGACGCCGTCATGACCTTGCCCGCGTTGGCGGCCTTGGCCCAGGCCTGTCCCCAGGCTGAGATTGAGGTGTTGGCCAAGCCCTGGGTGGGCCCGGTGTATGAGGCGGCTCCCCAAATATCCCGGGTGCATATCCTTGACCGGCAGGACCGGCACCGGGGCATGCGGGGGCTTTTACGCCTGGCCGCTGAACTAAAGGGATCCTATGATTGGGCGATTTTGATGCAAAACGCCTTTCAGGCGGGGCTGATCGCCTGGCTGGCCCGGGTGCCGGTCCGGCTGGGCTATGCCAGCGACGGGCGCCGTGTCCTGCTTTCCCATCCGGTGCCAGTGCCCGCTGACAAGGTCCGGATGCATGAAACCTCCTACTACCTGGGGATTCTGGAGGGGGCCGGCCTTTTGGAGTCAAACCCGCCCCTTGGCGGCGTGCAACCACAGATGAAGCTGCCCCCTGAGTACCGGCAATGGGCTGGTGAGTTTTTGTCCAGGCAGGGAGGACCCAAAAGGCTGCTGGGGCTGGCTCCGGGAGCGGCCTACGGTCCGGCCAAGTGCTGGCCTGCTCAGCGTTTTGCAGCCACGGCCTGGCAACTGGTTGGGCAAGGGTTGCATAAGGTGCTGATTTTTGGCAGCAAACAAGAGGCTGCCGCCTGCAGCGAGGTATACCAGGGGCTTGAAGGGCTTGAAGTTATTAATTTGGCGGGGCAGACCAGCCTGGGCCAGGCCCTGGGCCTCCTGGAGCAACTGGATTTGTTTATCACTAATGATTCCGGGCTCATGCATGCCGCCGCCGCTCTGGGAACGCCCACAGTGGCCGTGTTCGGGTCCACCAATCCAGCCACCACCGGGCCCTTGGGCCCTTGGGTGCGGGTGGTGCGCCAGGAAGTGAACTGCAGTCCTTGTTTAAAGCCCCGCTGCCCCCTAGACTTGCGTTGCTTCACGGCCATCGCCCCGGAGGAGGTCAGCGGGGCGGCCATGTCGCTGCTTGAACAGGCCCAGGCGGAGGCAAAGGTGTGAACAAGCAGCCTAAGAAGGCGGTTTTTTTGGACCGGGACGGCACCATAAACCATGAGGTGCACTACCTCAGCGACCCCGGCCAGGTCCGCCTTTTACCAGGCGCCGGAGAAGCCCTGGCCCGGCTCAACCAGGCCGGTTTCACCTTGGTGGTGGTCACCAACCAGTCAGGCCTGGCGCGGGGTTATTTCCGCGAAGAGGATCTGACCAAGGTGCATGCAGAGCTGGACCGGCAACTGACCCTCATGGGGGCGCGCATAGACGCTTATTACGTTTGCCCCCATCTGGCCGGGGCCCCGGTGCGGTCTTTGGCCCAGGTGTGCGACTGCCGCAAACCCTTGCCCGGCTTGATCCTGAGGGCCAGCCGGGAGATGGGCCTTGACCTGCGAGATTCATTCATGGTGGGGGACCGCAACCGGGACGTGGCCTGCGGCAGGGCGGCGGGATTGACCAGCATACTGGTGCAAACCGGCATGGATGACGGCCCTCCGGCCCACGAGGGCGAGGTGCCCGATTTTGTGGCCAAAGACTTGGCCCAGGCAGCGGACTGGATTTTGTCCCGCGCCGGAGAAGGGGAAGCCCCGGAATGAAGATCCTGATAGTCAAGCTTTCCGCGCTGGGGGACGTGGTTCAGTCCCTGCCGGTGGCCATGGCCATTAGGCAGCAGCTTCCCCAGGCTCAAATCGACTGGGTGGTGGAGAGGCCTTCGGCAGGCCTGTTGGCCGGGCATCCGGCCCTGAACCGGGTGCTGGTCAGTCCCCGTCACGAGATCCTGGAGGGGAAAAGCAAGGCATTACCAATGGTTGGACGGTTCGTGCGCCAACTGCGCTCAGTGCGTTATGATGCGGTGCTTGACTTGCAGGGCCTAATTAAAAGTGCTACGGTTGTGGCCCTGAGCCGGGGCGGGAGCAAGATAGGGTTCAAGGGCGGAAAGGAGCGCCTGGCCTCATTGGCCTTGAATCAGGCCCAGCCGCCCTTTGATCCCAACCGGCATGCCCTGGAGCGTTATCTGGATCTTCTGGAACCCCTGGGCCTGGAGCGTCCGGCCAAGGTTGAATTCGGTCTGGAGCCGTCAGATCAAGATATGGCCCAGATCGACCGGATTCTGGCTGAAGCAGGGCACAAAGGCGGCGGGCCTTTGATCGTATTGCACCCTGTTGCCAAGTGGGAGTCCAAGCTATGGCCGGTGGAACGCTGGGCCGAATTGATCAATATATTGGCTGCGCAAGGTTTCAGCATGGCCCTCAGCGGCAGCCCCCAAGACAAGGCCTGCACCTCCGCCATTATCTGCCTGGCCGGGAAATGCCCGGAGGTGGTTAATTTGGCCGGCCGCACCGACCTGAAGCAACTGGCCGCCTTGATGCGTTCGGCCCAGGCGGTCGTGGCCACAGATACAGGGGCCATGCACCTGGCTGCGGCCATGGGCGCTCCGGTGGCGGCGCTTTTCGGCCCCACCGCCCCCTGGCGCACCGGGCCTTTTGGCTCCGGACACCGGATCCAAAGCCTGGCTTTGGATTGCAGCCCCTGCTTCAACCGCCGCTGCTCCGACCCCCGGTGTATGGAACAAATTACAGCGGAAGGTGTGGCCGAAGCGGTTAAGGAAATGCTCAAACAGCAGTCAGCCTCTGCTATTTGAGATCATCGGGAGTGAAGATGCAATTTTTGGTGACTGGTGCCGCCGGATTCATCGGCTCGCAGGTGACGGAACGGCTTTTGGAACAGGGCCATGAGGTCAGAGGGATTGATTGCTTTACGGATTACTATCCCCGCCCCCTTAAGGAAAAGAACCTCGAAATCGCCCGGCAGCACCAGGCCTTTACCTTTGTAGAAGAGGACATTGCCGAAACCGACCTTAAGGCCCTGCTTGACGGCGTAGAGGTGGTCATACACCTGGCAGCCCAGGCTGGGGTGCGGCGGTCCTGGGGGGCCAATTTTCAAATTTATACCCACAACAACATCATCAGCACCCAGGCCTTGTTGGAGGCCGGAAAAGACCTGGACCTGAAAAAATTCGTCTATGCCAGCTCCAGCTCGGTTTATGGTGACACTCCAGACCTGCCCATGCGTGAGACCGGCGCCTGTTGGCCGGTTTCGCCTTACGGGGTGACCAAGCTGGCTGCCGAGCACCTGTGCAGCCTTTACCGCAAGAATTTCGGCTTGAATACGGTGAGCCTGCGCTACTTTACGGTATACGGCCCCCGCCAACGCCCGGACATGGCCTTTCATCGCTTCATCCGGGCAATACTGGAGGGCGGCGAGATCAGGTTGTTCGGCGATGGAGGCCAGTCGCGGGACTTCACCTTTGTCAGCGATGTGGTCCAGGCCACGGTGGACGCGGCTTTGACTCCTGAGACGGTAAGCGGGGTCTTCAACATCGGAGGAGGGGCGAGGGTAACCATTAACCAGGTTATAGCCATCCTGGAGGAGATCCTGGGGCGTAAGGCCGAGATCCGCCGCCTGGAGGTGGCCAAGGGTGATGTCCGCAATACCGAGGCTGACAATACCCGCGCCCGGGAATTTTTGGGCTTTCACCCCAGCTACGGGCTTAAGCAGGGCCTGGCCGCTGAAGCTGATTGGGTGCGCCAGATGCAGCCTCTGCTGAAGGAGTTGTAAGTATGGCTTTGAATCCCGAGCTTTTAAAGATACTTGCCTGCCCTAAGTGCAAGGAGCCGGTGGAGTTAACCCCGGATGAGGGGTGGCTGGTCTGCAGGCGCTGCCGCCTGAAATACCAGGTCAAAGACGACATACCCATCATGTTGGTGGACGAGGCCCAACCCTTGGAAGATTAGGCGTGAGCCAACGATTCACCAAGCCTCCCCGCCGGGCCCTGGTCATCAAGCTGGGACACATAGGCGACGTGTTGGTGACCACTCCGGTCTTCACCGCCCTCAAAGAGGCCTTTCCTGACATCTCCATAACCGCGGTGGTAAACCAGGGCACCGAGGCCATGGTGGCCCATAATCCCTGCCTGGACCGGGTTTTGCTTATAAGGCGGGATCATGTCAGCCGCTGGGCGGCGGCCCGGGACCAATGGCGGCTCATACGCGAGTTGAGATCCTCTGGGTTCGACCTATGCCTGGAGCTCTCCGGAGGCGACCGGGGGGCGGTCCTGAGCCTGCTCAGCGGCGCCCCTCTGCGCATCGGGTTCCTGCCTAACAAACCACACCTGCGGGCCCGGGCCTTTCATCATTTGGTGGACAGGAGTTCCACCACCACCCATGTGATCAAGACCTTTCTTTATCAGGTGGAATGGCTGGGCCTTAATCCAAAAGATCAGAGGCTGAAATTCCATCCCGGCGAGGATGCCAGGGCCAAGGCACAGGAGCTTCTATCACAGAACGGCCTGGGGGAAGGCCGCTATGCCCTAATTCATCCCACCTCCAGGTGGATGTTCAAGGCCTGGACCCCTGAGGGCGTGGCCCGGGTCATGGAACACCTGGCCGGCAAGGGCCTGGCCCTGGTGCTGACCAGCGCCCCTGACGCAAGGGAGTTGCAGTTCGTGCACAAGGTGCGGGAGGAACTGGTCCCGAATCTGCCTTTGCTTGATCTGGCCGGGAAGCTGGATCTGCTGGTCTTGGGGGCCCTGATAGAAAAGGCCGGGCTTTTTTTCGGGGTGGACAGCGCGCCCATGCACATGGCGTCCGCCCTGGGCGTGCCGGTGGTGGTGCTGTTCGGCCCTTCCGGGGAAAAGATGTGGGGGCCCTGGCAGGTCCGGGCTGAGGTGGTGACCGGGGATTGCGACATCAGACCCTGTGGCCAGGACGGCTGCAACCACACCAAGATCAGCCTCTGCCTGGTGAAGCTGCCCCCGGAGAAGGTCATAGCCGCCGTAGACCGCATCCTGGCGGAGATATAGGATTTCGAATGCGCATCGGCCTGATCCGATACAAATATGACCAGAGCGGGGGTGCGGAACAGGTCTTCGGGCTTTTGGCCCGATCCTTGGCGGAAAAGGGCTGGGAGGTGCATGTTATCACCACCCAGTGGCAGGGTCAGTCCCCGGAGGGACTGGAAGTTCACTTGGTCAAGATTGGCGCCAAATTTCCCAAATGGTCCCGGGGCTGGAGGTTCGCCCAGGCGGTCCGGGCCGAGACAGCCCGTTTAGGTCTGACCAATTGGCTGAGCCTGGAGCGGGTGCCGGGGAGCCCGGTCTTTCGGGCCAGCGACGGTTGCCACGCTGCCTGGCTGGACCGTCGTAACCGCTTTGAGCCCTTTCTAAGAAGGGCCTCCTTCCGGGTGAATCCCTTTCACCGCAATATGTTGGAATTGGAAAGGCGCACGGTTAATGATCCCGGCACCAAGAGGATCATAGCCATCAGCCATATGGTGGCTGAGGAGCTGGTGCGCTACACCGGGGTGGACCCCGCCAAGATCAGGGTCGTATACAACGGAGTGGATGAGAAGCGGCTGGCCCCGGCCCGGGACCCTGGGCTCCGGCGGCAATACCGGCAGGATATGGATCTGCCTTCAGACAGGCCTGTATTTTTGTTTTTGGGCTCGGGATTCGAGCGCAAAGGGCTTAAGTTCGCCATCCAGGCCTTGGCTCACGTAGACGATGCCCTGTTGCTGGTGGCGGGCAAGGGTAAGACCGGCGCCTATGAGAGGCTGGCCCAAAGATGCGGGAATGCCCAACGGGTCCGCTTTCTGGGGCTGCGCAGCGATGTGGCCGGGCTGTTGGCCGCGGCCGATGTTTTTATACTGCCCACCATTTATGATCCCTTTTCCATGGCCTGTGTTGAGGCCCTGTTCGCAGGCCTGCCTGTGGTCACCACCAAGGCGGCGGGGGCGGCGGAACTCATTGATAACGGTGTAAACGGGATGGCCGTCGACGACCCATCCGATTCCTCGGGCCTGGCCCACGCCTGCCGCACCGCCTTGGGCCTGGGACGGACGCTGAATCCGCAGGTGCCCAGCCAGACTGAGTGGCTGGAGCAGACCATGGCCGTGATAACAGAGGCCGCCGAACTTTAGACTTCTTAGTAATTACCTGAATAAATTCAGCTTCTTTTCCGCCTGTTAACTCATCTAAGAGTTGGCAAAAATGGGTTCAAGGGCATGCCCTTCGCCGCAAAAACAGCTTTAATCGTTTCACAGCCTGAAGAGACCGTTTGTCAGTCTGGCCCAAAGAACCTGTAATAAAAGCTGGCCCCAGGGGCGCCATGGGCTAAAATATCCCTACCCGAGGCAAGCAGGAATTAGTCTTGTTCTCAATTGACACCGAGATGTCGCCCGGCTCAGGAGAAGACCGCCGATGTCCTTTATTTCTAGCCTGTACAACTTGGCCCTTCTGGGGAGAATAAAGGATGATCCCGGGGCTTTTGACGCCTCCAAGGTTGAGAGGATCCTGGTGGTGCGCAACGACAACATCGGCGACGTCATCTGCACCACCCCGGCCCTGGACGCCCTGCGCCAGGCCTTTCCCCGGGCCTTTATTGCGGCCCTGGTCTGCACCCTCACCGAGGAGGCCATCAGCGGTCATCGGGCCTTGGATGCGGTGTATGCCTATCCCAAGGTAAAGCACCGCCACTTCGGCAAGCTGGAATCCCTGCGCCGGCATGGCGCGGTCATGGCGGAGATCCGCAGGCAGGGCTTTGACTTGGCTCTGGCCTTGCGGGTGGAGTTTTCCACTTCCCAGGCATGGCTGGCCTATGCCTCCCGGGCCCGCTGGCGGGCCGGCCCCCAGGCCCGGGGCTCCAAATCCCGCTGGGGCTTTTTTTACAACCTGCCCTTGGAGCCGCCGCCCCGGGAGCTGCATGAGGTGGAGCGCTGTTTCCACCTGCTCAGGCAAATCCAGGTTGACAGCTCCAGTAAAAGGCTATATCTGAAAGTGCCGCCCCAGGCCGGCGAAGTGGCTCAGAATTTCCTGGCCCAAAGCGGCATTGACGGCGATGAAGGGCCGGTGATAGTCAATGCCACCCGCTGGGCCTACCGCCCGGACCGGACTTGGCCGGCCGATAAATACCGGGACCTGGTTGCGGCCTTAACCCGGCGGGGAATACCGGTGGCAGTTACCCACGCGCCCCAGGATAGGCCTTGGGTCGCAGACCTGCTACAAGGCTTGTCGCCCATGCCGCCGGTGTTTTGGTCTTCCAGTTTGAAGGAATTTTGCGCCTTGGCAGCCAGGGCCAGGGTCTTTATAACCGCAGAGGGGGGCCCCATGCATCTGGCGGCCGCGGTGGGCACGCCGGTGTTGGTTCTGTGGGGGGATACTCCCTTGGAGGTGTGGCGGCCCTGGGGCGTACCCCACCAGGTTTTAGAGGACCATCGCGGAGTGGGCGAAATAAGCGTTGAACAAGTAATGGAGGCCCTGGGCCGGATATAGCCCTATTAGAGTCCGTAAAGGGAATCTTAAAGAGCGGATGACTATGATTTTCGATGTTGACATTAAGCGCCTTCGCAAAGCCACCAGCCGCTTTAAAAAGGCGCGGGTTTTGGTTTTAGGGGATGTGATGCTGGACCGGTTCATCTGGGGCAGCGTGCGCCGCATCTCCCCCGAGGCCCCGGTGCCGGTGGTGGACGTGGAAAGCGAGACCTACATGCTGGGAGGGGCGGCCAACGTTCTGCACAATATCATCGCCCTGGGGGGAGAGGCCCGGCTGTGCGGACTGGTGGGGGACGACGAGCCCGGACGCCAGGTGATCGAGCTTTTGCACAGCCTGGAGTCGGATCCTGAGGGCGTGGTGGTGTGCCAGGACCGGCCCACTACGGTCAAGACCAGGGTCGTGGCCCATAGCCAACAGGTGGTGCGGGTGGACCGCGAGGACCGCAAGCCCATGACCGAAGAGGAAGCCTCGCGCATATGCAGCTTCTTGGAACAAGAGCTTTCCCTGTGTGATGCGGTTATAGTCAGCGACTATCACAAAGGAGTCATCAACCAAATGGTGAGTGACTGCCTCAAGGAGGCAGCAGCCCGCCACCAAAGAATGTGGGTGGTGGACCCCAAAGTACCCAACATGCCTCTTTATACCGGAGCCACCATTGTCACCCCCAACCACCTGGAGGCCGCCGCCGCCGCCGGGGTATTGGTGGACAGGCCGGATTATGTAACCCAGGCAGGCCGGAAGCTGCGGGAGAAATTCGGTTTTGAGCATGTGCTGATTACCCAGGGCGCCGGCGGCATGACCTTGTTCACCGCCGAGGCGGAGACCCACATACCCACAGCCGCCAAACAGGTCTTTGACGTTACCGGGGCGGGCGACACCGTGATCAGCACCCTGACTCTGGGATTGGTGTCAGGGTTGGAGCCCACAGAGGCGGCCCTGTTGGCCAATCTCGCCGCCGGGGTGGTGGTGGCAGAGGTGGGCACCTCGGCGATCACCTCGGGGCGCCTGTCCCAGGCCCTGAATCAAGGGATGCAGGAGCTGATTAAAAGGAACTGATTTGAGATGAGCGTGCCCGGAGCCCAGACTCTCCCTCTTTTTAGGGAAAGAGCGGATTATTTTTTCCGCGCCGCTCGCGTAGCATTTTTGGTCCTGTTGATGATTCTGCCCTGGGAGGCGGTGACCAGCGCCCGCGAGGCGGCTTTGATCGCTGCCCCTCTCTTCCTGGCCCTGTATCTATGGTTCAGCAAAGACTTCACTCTCAGGCCCACGGTTCTGTTTTGGCCGCTATGCTTTTATGCGGCCACCGCAGCCTTCAGCCTTCTGGGGGCGGTTGACTTTTCCTACTCCCTAAGGGAGATGCGGGCTGAGCTGCTCAAGGGCCTTATAGTTTTTTATACAGCAGTGCATATAGTTGACGATGAGATTCACCTGCGCCAGGCTTGGCTGGCCATGCTGGCTAGTTTGGCGATCATGGCTCTGGCGGGTTTGTTTTTCTTTTTCTGGCACGGGGGCAGTCTGCTCCATTTTGCGGTGCGGGCCGGCTCCTTGCACAGCGGCTATGGCGGCCTGGGCACATACCTGGTTATAGTCTGGCCTTTCTTGCTGCTGTCCCTGCGGGCCTTTAAATCCACCCGGCTCATACCTTGGCTCTGGGGGCTGAGCGGGCTTACGGTTAGCCTGGCTTTTGCCACCTATAACCGGGCGGCCTGGGTGGCCCTGGTGGTGGAGACGGGGCTGGTGGTGCTGGTGTTGGCCAAGCGGCGTCTGCGTACTGCCGTAATCGGCGCTCTGGTTTGTTTGGCCCTGGGGGTGGGGATGTTTTTCCTGCCCGGGGCGCGGCATGGAGAGACCTGGGACCGCTTGTGGAGCGACCCCAGCCAGGTGGGGGGCACGGCCGGCGACCTGTTGGCCTTGTGGCGCCACTCCTGGAAAGAGATCGAGTCCCATCCCTTCACCGGCATCGGCCTGGGCAGACATAGCTTTTCCCTGGCCTACCCGGAGTTCGTCAAGGCCCACCATCCCTTGCTGTGGCACGCGCACAACATGTTTGTGGATGTGGCCTTGCAATTGGGGGTGCAGGGCCTTACGGCCATACTTTTGATTTTCGTGGTTCTTATTGCAGTGCTTTGGCCCCGTTCGCCGCCGGGCCCCGGTGACATTGTGACCTGCTTTGCCGCCGCCGCCGCCATCATGGTGATGGGGTTCAGTATCAGGAATCTGACCGACGATTTCTTTGTCAAGGACTCGGCCCTTTTGCTATGGTTGCTTTCGGGATTGGCTTTAGGCTCCAGGTATTTCAGGCGGCCGCAGGCGCCGCCTGGGGACGGTTAGAAAAGAGCGCTTAATAAGCGTGCTCAAGATATAGAAGGGTGACTGCGGTATGGATCTGTGTGTGGTGGGAGTAGGCTATGTGGGGCTGGTGACCGGCACCTGCTTTGCTGAGTTCGGCAATAATGTAATTTGCGTGGATAACGACGAAAGCAAGATAGAAAAGCTGAAGCAGGGGCAGGTTCCGATCTATGAGCCCGGCCTTGAGGAGAAGGTGGCCAAAAACCAGCGCGAGGGCCGGCTGCACTTCACCACTGACCTTAAAGCAGGGGTGAGCAAGGCTCTGGTGGTTTTCATTGCTGTGGGTACGCCGGAGGGCGATGACGGCAAGGCGGACCTGCAATATGTCTGGCAGGTGGCGCGTTCCATCGGGGAGACCATGGAGGACTACAGGGTGGTGGTCACCAAGTCCACCGTACCCGTGGGGACAGGAGAAAAGATAAGCGAAATCATTCGCCAGAATCAGCGGCAACCCATGGAGTACGATGTGGTCTCAAACCCGGAGTTTCTGCGCGAGGGCTCGGCCATAGAGGATTTCATGCGCCCTAACCGGGTGGTGATCGGTGCCCGCACCGACAAGGCCAAAGCCATCATGCGTGATCTCTACCGCCCCCTGTACCTGATCGAAACTCCTTTTGTCGTAACCGATATCGAGACCGCAGAGATGGTCAAGTACGCCTCGAACGCATTTTTGGCCACCAAGATCAGCTTTATAAATGAAATGGCCAATATCTGTGATCTGACCGGCGCCGACGTAAATGTGGTGGCCAAGGGCATGGGTCTGGATAAGCGCATAGGCCCCAAATTCCTGCATGCCGGCCCCGGCTTCGGGGGTTCCTGCTTCCCCAAGGACACCGCCGCCATAGCCAAACTAGCCCGCGACAAAGGCTACTCTTTCCAGATTGTGGACGCGGTGATGCAGGTCAACCATCAGCAACGCCTGATCATGGTTGACAAGATAAAAGAGGCCCTGGGCGGCGGCCTGGAGGAAAAGACGGTGGCGATGCTGGGGCTGACCTTCAAGCCCAATACCGACGACATGCGCGATGCACCCAGTCTGGTCATAGTGCCGGAACTGCTGAAGGCGGGCATATCGGTGCGCGCCTTTGACCCGGCGGGCATGGCCGAGGCCCTGGAATTGATGCCGGGCTTGGTGGGTTGTGAAAACGCCTACCAGGCCATGGACGGCGCCGACGCCCTGGTGATCATGACCGAATGGAACCAGTTCCGCAATCTGGACTGGGCCCGCGTCAAAGAGCATATGCGCGGGCGGATAGTCTTGGATTTGCGCAATGTCTATCCATCCGAACTGGTGCGCCAGGAAGGCTTTACCTACCATAGCGTCGGCCGCCCCTAAGCCCATCGGCTCTGCCTATAGCCCGGGCCAGGCAAGGCCCGCTGTATTGGGACATATGATGAGCAAAGAAGTCGCTCCGGCAAGGCTGGTGGTCAGCCTGCTCTTCCAAAAGGAGGAGATGGGAGTGATGGCCATACAGCGCCTGCAGGCCCGCTTCGGGGCTTTGGTTTTTCTGTCCGGCCCCAAGGCCTTTGACTATACGGACTATTACCAAAAGGAGATGGGCGCTCCTTTGACCCGGAGGCTGGCGGCATTTTTGGAGCTGGTGGAGCCGCATCGCCTGGCGGTGGTAAAAAGAATATGTATGAGCCTGGAATCAGACTTGTCTGCCGCCGGGCTGCGTCAGGTAAACTTGGACCCGGGCCTGTTGAGTTTAAACTCCTTGGTGCTGGCCAGCACAAAGGCCAGCCCCCACCGGATTTGTTTGAGCCCGGGTCTTTACGGGGAACTGACCTTGTTGTTTCAGCAGGGACAGTATCACCCCCTGCCTTGGACCTATCCGGATTATGCTGGTGCGGAGTTGCGCGGGATTCTATTGGCAATAAGACGGCGGTATCTTTGGCAACTGAAAAACAACCCTGCTACAGGAGATGATTCGTGCCCAAGTCCATGACTGCTTTTGGCACCGGCAGAGCGCCGGCCCCGGACGGTGAGTGGGTGGTGGAGATTTCCACGGTTAACTCCCGTTTCCTTGACTATCATCTGCGCTTGCCTCCGGCCCTGTCCGGCCTGGAAGAGCGCATCAAAAAATTGGTGGCATCCCGTTTGAGCCGGGGGCGGGTCAGCCTCATTGTCAAGGCCAGCGGTGCTGCTCAGCCGAGCCCCCGTTTTGTGCTGAATCGCCCGCTGCTAAAGGAATATCAGCGGGTGCTGGAGGAGATTCGTCAAGAGATTGGCCTGAAAGCAGAACCGGAGTTGATTCATTTTTTAAACAACCGCGACCTGATTTTGGTGGAAGAACAATCCCCAGATCAAGACCTCCTCTGGGCGGAGCTGGAGCCGGCCTTGCTCCAGGCCCTTGACGGCATTGAATCCATGCGCGTGTCCGAGGGCATGGCCTTGGCAGCTGATTTGGGTCCACGCCTGCAAAGGCTGGCGGACCTTTTCCAACAAGTTGCAGCCTCATCGGATAAAATCGTGGAGAATTACAAACAGCGGCTGGAGGAGCGCCTGTCTCAAATACTGAATTCCGCCGAGGTTGACCCCCAGCGTTTGGCTTATGAGGTGGCCATATTGGCGGATAAGTGTGATATCACCGAAGAGGCGGTGCGCGCCCAGAGCCATCTGGACCAGTTTAAAAGTTTTCTTAAGCAGGATGAGCCTGTGGGGCGGAAGCTGGATTTTCTTACCCAAGAGCTCAACCGCGAGGCCAACACCATGGGGTCCAAAACACCGGACGCCGAGGCCTCGCAACTGGTGGTGGAGCTGAAAGCGGAGCTGGAACGGGTGCGCGAACAGATACAAAACCTGGAATAAACTGGCCCATAGTGCCCCAGGACGGTAGGGGGATTGAAATGAAGGCATCACCGGTCAGCTTTGAGCTGTAAGCGGAGGAATTAGACTATGGCTGGCAAACTACTCAATCTCGGTTTTGGCAACTCGGTTGTAGCCCGGCGGGTGCTGGCCATAGTTAATCCGGCCAGTGCGCCCATGAAGCGGCTTCGCGAGGAGGCGCGCCAGGCCCGGAGGCTGGTGGATGCCACCCAGGGCCGTAAAACCAGGTCCATTGTGGTAACCGATTCCGGCCACGTGATATTAAGTGCAGTCCAGGCCGACACCATGGCGCAACGTTATGAGCAAACCGATTTTGAAGATCAACCTCTTTCCCTGACCCCTGACGATCACAGCTGATGCCCCGGGGACAGATATTTGTGGTCTCCGCCCCCTCTGGCGCCGGAAAATCCACGGTGGGCGCCCAGGTGCGGAAACGCCTGCCGGGCCTGGCCTATTCCGTGAGCCTCACCACCCGCAGCCCCCGGCCCGGGGAGCAGGACGGCGTGGATTACTTTTTCGTCAGCCGCGAGGAGTTTGAACGCCGTTTGGCCAGGTCTGAGATCGCCGAGCATGCCGAAATTTACGGCAACCTCTACGGAACCTCGGCCAAGGTCCTGGCCGAGAGCCTGGACCAGGGCAAGGACCTGCTGCTGGAGATAGACGTGGAGGGCGCCGCCCAACTGCGCCGCCACTTTCCTGAGGGCATCTTCATCTTTCTCATGCCGCCTTCCATGGAGGAGCTGGAAAGGCGGCTACGGGCGCGCGGCACTGAAGACGAGGAGGTCATACATGAGCGCCTGGCCCGGGCTCAGTCGGAGATGGACCGCGCCGCCGAGTATACCTATCAGGTGATCAACGATGACCTGGAACAGGCCGTGACCCAGGTGATGGAGATCATTGGCCGCCACCGGGGCGCAGCTTGATTGGACGCAGGTCAAGCCTTACGGGTTTGTCTTTGCCTGAGGATTTCAAAGAGTATGGCGCCCGCGGCCACGGATGCGTTCAGACTCTCCGCACCCGCAGCCAAGGGCAGGGAAGTCTCCAGATCGCATATTTTCATCAGCCCGGCACTCACCCCTTTGTGTTCGCTGCCCACGATCAGGGCCAGAGGCAGATCGAGGTCCAGCTCCCAGGGGGCAGGGGCTCCTCGGGTTGCGGCAGCCAGCAGCCAGAGGCTGTTTTCTTTCAGCTCAGCCAGGCAGGTTGCCAGATTGGTGACCCGGGCCACAGGCAGTAGTTCCAAGGAACCGGCGGCCGCCTTGGCCACAGCCGGGGTTAAGGGGCAGGCGCGGTCCTTGGGTGTTATCAGGCCCTGGGCTCCGGCCGCTGCTGCTGAGCGGATCAGGGCCCCCAGGTTGTGTGGGTCTTGAATATGATCCGCCACCACCACCAGGGCCCGCTCCGAGGCGGACCGTACCCGGTCCAATATATCGCCCAGGCTGGCATACGCCGATACGGACAGGCGGGCGGCAACCCCTTGGTGGGTGGCGCCCTGGGCCAGGGAGTCCAGGCGGGCCTTGTCCAGGCGGCGGATCTTCACACCGGCGCTACGGGCGCTGTCCAGCAGGCGTTTGAGGGCCGGAGAAATCCGGCCCGATCCCACTAGCAGCTCCTGGACTCGCTGGGGATGCCGGGACAGGGCCTCGGCCACGGGATGGCGGCCCACGATCAAATGGCTATCATTATCCTGCGTCAAAAGCCTCTAACCTGTACCTTTCCTAAAGGCCGGTGGCTATGGCTCAGGCTCGGGAACCAAAGATGGCGGTGCCCACCCGCACCAAGGTGGCGCCTTCCTGGATGGCAGCCTGATAGTCCCCGCTCATGCCCATGGATAGCTCGGACATGCTCTCCGGCGGCAGGTCGGCCTGAAGCTTTTGGGATAGCTCCCGGAGCCGGGCGAAAAAAGGGCGCACCCTCTCCGGCTGGTCAAAGAAAGGGGGCATGGTCATCAAGCCCATCAGTCTTAACCCCGACATTTTGGCCACCTCTTGGGCCAGGGCCCCGGCTTCTTCCGGGGTGCAGCCCGCCTTTTGAGCCTCGCCTCCCACATTGACCTGCAACAACACGCCCAGTTGCTTACCCAGTTCCTGCGCCCGCCTATCCAAGGCCCTGGCCAGCTTGGACCGGTCCACGGTCTGAACCACGTCAAACAGCTCGGCCGCCAGCCGGGCCTTGTTGCTCTGCAGGTGGCCGATCATGTGCCACTGTGGGCCCGGGCCCACATCCTCGATTTTTTGTCCGGCCTCCTGAACGTAGTTCTCGCCAAAGAGAACTTGTCCGGCCTTCATGGCCTCCAGAACCATGTCTGCAGGCTTGGTTTTGCTGACCGCCACCAGTCTTACCGAATCTGGTGCGCGCCCAGCCGCAACCGCTGCCTTGCGGATCTGTTCGCGCACTAAGTTGAGGCTTTCCTCTATGCTCATCCTTTTTTACCTTTCACCGGTTCAATCACCTCATGCCGCAGCATAAGCTTAACCAGGGCCGCCAGGGGCAGCCCTACCACATTGGTGTAGCTGCCCTCCACCGACTCCACAAAGGCGGCGGCCAGGCCTTGAACCGCATAGGCGCCGGCCTTGTCCCGGCCTTCGCCGCTGCTCACATAGGCCTCAATCTCGGCAGGGCTGAGACGGCGAAAGTGGACCAGGGAGCGGGCCAGGCCCAACTCCTTGCTTCCGTCCAGGTACAGGCAGTAGCCGGTGACCACCTGATGTTCATTGCCCGACAGCTGGTTCAGCATGGCCCGGGACTGGTCATCGTCAGCAGGCTTGCCCAGGATTGTTTCTCCGTGAACCACCAAGGTGTCGGCAGACAAAACAGCATCTTGGGGCCAATCTCCGGCCGCGGCCGCGCCTTTTGCAGCGGCCAGGCGCTGGGCGGCATCGCCGGCTTCTTCCCCGGGCAGCATTGTTTCGTCGATATCTGCCGGGGCCAGAGTGAACTCCAGGCCCAGATGGGCCAGCATCTCCCGCCGGCGGGGGGAGGCCGAAGCCAAGATCAATCGGCGGCCCTGGCGCAGTTGGTACATCTACTGACCCTCTTGGGGGAGATTGAAAAGCCTGCGGGTGTTGCGGGTGAAGGTTAAGGCTGCTTGGCCGGGTTCCATCTCCAGAACCAGGGCCAAGGCCTGGGCTGTGTAACTCACGTAAGCAGGCTGGTTGGGCTGGCCTCGTTTGGGGACTGGCGTCAAAAAAGGACAGTCCGTCTCCACCAGCAAACGCTCTTTTGGGGCGAAACGGGCCACCTGGCGCAAAATATCGTTCTTGGGATAGGTGATGGTTCCGGTGATTCCCAGAAAAAAGCCCAGGTCCAGCACCTGGCGGGCCACTTCCACATCGCCTGAGAAGCAATGGACAACCCCGCCGACATCTTGGGCCTGGTGCTCCCTGAGCATGGCGATGACATCTTCATGGGCATCCCGGTCGTGGATAACCAGAGGCAGTTCCAACTCCCGCGCCATCTTGATCTGTTCGGCAAAGGCCTTCATCTGCGCGGCCCGTGGCGAACGGTTGCGATAGAAATCCAGCCCGCATTCGCCGATGCCCACAGCCCCAGCCTGGCGGGCCAGAATTTTCATTTTGGGCCAAAGGGAGTCCCGGCCCTGAGAGGCGTCATGGGGGTGCAGGCCCACAGTGCAGAAGACTCCCGGCTCCCTGTCGGCAAAATTGGCCGCTTTCTGAGATGAAGCCAAGTCGATACCGATGGTTATTATCTGCTCCACCCCATTTTGGCGTGCCCGCTCCAGGGCGGCCCTTGGCTCACGGAGCAGATCAAGGTGGGCGTGGCTGTCGATCAAGGTCATTGCAGCATCTCGCTATTAGAAAACATCTCCCTCAATTGGGGCAGGGTTATGTCTCTAAGGGGCTCATTTTGGTTTTGCACCTTTAGCCTCCGGGCCGGCGGGCCGTCAACCCGGCAGGCCAGATGTATCCATCCCGCAGGGAGGTATTCAGCTATCATCTCCTGAAAAGACAGATTGTCATGTACAAAAGCCACGATCTCCAGCAGTGAACGCCCACCTTGGGCGGGGCGCACGTCTGCCGCTTCACCCCGGCAATGCCGGCTGGTCCGGCTCAAGGATACAAACCAGTTGACTTCCGGGGAGCGGTAGCCGCTAAGGACCAGCAAAGGCCCGAATTGGCGGCGTACCGGCTCCAGGAGTGTAGCAGCCAAGAATCTAAGCCGGCGCCGCGTTTCCGGCCCTGGGCGGTTGTCCAGACCATAGGCAGCCGCAGTGCCGGAAGCAATCAACTCGTTCAAGGTGAAGTGGGGCGCTCCCTCGATGGCAGCCCCCCAATCAACCTGGGAGCGGCTCGCGGTCACGGCAGGAACTCCCCAGGGGCAAATACCCGGCTCCCCTTGAAAACCTGGCACAAACGTACCATCTGCCCGAGGTCCCTGTCGAGGGCATCCATGAGGGCGATGTCCAGCCCGGCCCCCCAGGCGGCGCAGAGAAAGGGGGCTGCGGCGAATCTGGCCTCTATGGGGGCTGCGGCGGTGGTGAGGTTGCTCAAGGCGATCAAGGTGTGGGGGGGAGGATTAAACAGATGAGGCACTGAGCGCAAGAACTCGATCACCGCCCAGGCCTGGGTCTCACCCCCGGGGAGGCTTAAAGGCATCACCATGGGGTCCAGGATGAGGGCTTCACTGGATATGCCCCGGCGGGAGGCTTCGGCTATGATCAGGGCGGCCAGGCTCAGACGCTCTTCGGCGCTGGCCGGCACCGCATTGGTTATGGTGGCGGCCACCACCTCCACCCCGTGGGCGGCGGCAAGATCAAGCACCGGCCCCAGGCGCTCCTCTTGAGCGGTGGCCATATTCAAAACCGGAGGCCGCGTGCAATAGTCCAGGGCCAGCGCCAGGCTTTCCACATCCGGGGCGTCCAGCATAAGTTTGAGGTTGCAGGCCGCCTCGGCGGTGTGGATCAAAAACTTCCAGACCTCGCTTTTGATTTGGGGCCTTAAAAAGCCGGGATTAAGATCCAGCCAATCAGAGCCTGCGGCCTGGGCGCGCTTACAGATGGCGGTGACGGCCTGGGCGTCCCTTTCCCGCAGGGCCCGGCGCACCGTAGGCCGGGAAGCGGTGAGGTTGTCAGCGGCAATCAGCATAAAGGCAGTCTATCCTTGTCATGTAGGCCAGGCAAGGGAGGAACTTCCCCGGCGATCCCGCTTGACAGTAAGGCCTGGGGCCGGTTCAATGGGTTGCAGCCGCCTATAATGAAACTAAGCCGGATGAAACGTGTCTGAGCCAACTTTGCACCAATTACGTTTATCCTTGGATGAGCAAGAAAAGAGCAGGCTCTCCCCTTATGCCTGCTTGAGCCGAAACGCCGAGCGCCGCCGCCCGGACCCGTTGGCTGATGAGGGCCACCGCCAGCAGTTCGCCCTGGACGCGGACCGGGTGCTTCACTCTAATGCCTACACCCGCTACATAGACAAGACACAGGTCTTTAGCCTCATAGACAATGACCACATCACCCACCGGGTCTTGCATGTCCAACTGGTGAGCAAGATCGGCCGCACTGTGGGGCGGCTGCTCAGCTTGAACGAGGATCTGATCGAGGCCATCGCCCTGGCCCATGACATTGGACATCCGCCCTTTGGCCATGACGGCGAGACCTATCTCAGCCAAAAATGCCAGGAACACGGCATCGGCCCATTCAAGCATAATCTGCAATCAGTTCACTTTTTGGAGCGCGTGGAGAAAAAAGGCCAGGGATTGAACCTGAGCCTGCAAGTGCTGGACGGCGTGCTTTGTCATGACGGGGAGGTTCACACCACCGGGCTGAGGCCGCAGCCGGATAAGACCTTCACCGACCTGGACCGGGAAGCACAGGCGCAAAAGCACGACCTCAAGGCGGTTCTGACTCCCATGACCCTTGAGGGCTGCGTAGTGCGCATTACCGATACGGTTGCCTACATAGGCCGGGACTTCGAGGATGCCGTGGCCATTGGGTTGGTGGAGCGCCGGGATCTGCCTGCCGAAGTCAAAGACACATTGGGGGAAAGCAACGGAACTATTGTGTACCGGTTAGTGGAGGATCTGATCCGGAAGTCATCGGGGCTTAATTGGGTGGGTTTCAGCCCTGGTGTCGGTGAGGCCCTGACTTTATTAAAACGCTTCAATTATGAGCGCATTTACCTGCACCCCTTGATAAAAACCGAGCACGCCAAGATAAAAGAGGGTTTTTTCCGCCTCTTTGACCGCTACCTGGCCGACCTGAAACAAAACCGCACTGAAAGCCCTATTTTTAAAGAATTCTTAAAGGGAATGCACCCTAGGTACCGCGAAAATTCGGAACCAGCCGCTGTGGTGCGGGACTTTCTGGCCGGAATGACGGACGAGTATTTATTGCGCCAATACCGTGACCAAGTTTGGCCCCGGCGGTTGCCTCCCCGGTTGGGTAATTTGCTTGACGCTGACGGCGGATTGCCCTGATCAACAGGTATTTTTGCTGCCTCAGTCAAATAAACAGCCTAAAAAAGGGCCTCTTTGGGGTTTGGCGGCTTTTTGTTCTTGACAAGCCACGAGCGGCTTGGCTTACAATTCTTTACGGATGAAATTACCAGTTTGACAGTCCCGTCTGCCAATAGGTCAAATTAAAGACGCCGATCTATGCTTAGTATTTGTTCCAGCTAGCGATTGTCACCAGACGGCAGGGGTCTGGGAAATGGCAGTTAGCTGGGCGGGGAGGATGCATGGCCGGAGAGGACGCCACTATTCAAGGCCAAGAGAATCTGCCGATTTTGCAAGTTGAGGACATCCATCTACGTTTCGGAGGCCTAAACGCCCTTAGCGGCGTTAGCTTTCAGGTACAAAAGGGCGATATTCACGCAATAATCGGCCCTAATGGAGCCGGGAAGACCTGCATATTAAACTGCATCTGCCGATTTTACCAACCCTATCGCGGCAAAGTCATTTTTAAAGGCCAAGACATCTCCAAGATAAAAACCCATCGCGTCGCTTCGCTGGGCATAGCCCGCAGCTTCCAGAACATCGAGCTTTTTAAGGGCATGACTGTCCTGGATAACATCAAGCTGGGCCGGCATGTGCATATGAAGAACGGTTTTTTGACCGGGGGTATGTATATCGGACCTGCCAAACGCGAGGAGATGAGGGTACGTAAGGATATCGAGGAATACATCATTGACCTCCTGGAGATAGAGGCCATCCGTAAACAGGTGGTCGGCACCCTGCCCTATGGCCTGCAAAAGCGGGTGGAGCTGGCCCGGGCCTTGGCTATGAAGCCCGAGCTATTGCTTTTGGATGAACCCA
>JASFOZ010000003.1:0-28989 GCA_050116255.1 Desulfarculaceae bacterium | reverse complement strand
GGACAGCCCCGTGCAGGGCGTCGGCCCCATAGGTCAGGGGAAGGGCATAGGATAAAGGCTTCAGAAAAACGGGCAGCTTATGCACAGGGAAAAAGAGGCCGCAGAGAAAGATCATGGGGAAGCGGAAGAAGTTGGAGAAGGTCTGGGCCTCGAACACCTCGCTCACTGCAACCGCGATGAAAAGGCCCAGAAAGGTCGAGCTTACCGCGATCAGGAAAACAGAGGGCACCAAGGCCTCCCATGCCACCTGGGAAAGGTCAAAGATGAATGCGGCCATTATCACCGGCACAAAGGCGTTGGCCACCCCGAATACAATGGCCCCGCTGGTCTTGGCCAGCATCAAGAGCTCAAAGGGAACGGGCGCCAGCAAAAGCCGCTCAAAAGAGCGGTTCTTCTTCTCAAAGGTAACGGTCACCGCCAGCATGGAGGTGGTGCCGAACAACACCGAAACCGCCATCACCCCCGGCAGCAATGCCGGCAGGCTGTCCAGGCCGCTGCCGGACTTGATGAAAAACATCCCGGTCCAGGCCAGGGGGAAGATGATCCCCCAACTGACATTGGGCGGCTTTAGGTAATAGGTCCGCATGTCCTTGAGCAGAATGTTCCAAAAGGCGATCCAGTGCCTCATGAGGGGCCACCCTTTTTTTCTTTTTCCTTGCGCATGGAGTCTGCTACGACGCCGGTGACCCGCACGAAGACGTCCTCCAGCGATGGCTGTATCTTTCGGGCCTCCGTGACCTCGGCTCCCTGGTCTTCCAAAAACCGGACCAGGGGTCCAACCCGGATGGGTTCATCCGCTTCCACCCGTATCAGGCATTTGTCCGGCATGGAAAATTCCAGGCCGGGAAAGGACTGGGAAAGGCTATGGTCCATGCCGCTGATGGTGTTCAGGCAGGTGATCTGCACCACATGCTTTTCCTGGACCGGCTGGAGCAGATGCTCCACGCTGTCGATCTGCACAATACTGCCGGACACGATAAAGGCGATGCGGTCGCAGAGCCGCTGGGCCTCCTCGATGTAATGGGTGGTCAGAAATATGGTGGTGCCGGCCCGGTGCAGATCGCCGATGAGCTGGCGCAGCTGGCGGGCGCTGGCCACGTCTATGCCGGTGGTGGGCTCGTCCAGAAAGAGTATTTCAGGCTTGTGGATGATTCCGGCGGCAATGGTGAGCTTTCGCTTCATGCCCTTGGAGTAGCCCCCGAACCTGCGGTCCGCCGCCTGGGACAAGCCGAAATCCTCTAAGAGCTTCCGGGCCCGGGACTGCCTTTGCTGCTTTCCCAGGCCATAGAGGGCGGCGCAGAAGCACAGATTCTCAAAGCCGGTGAGCTCGGGATAGAGGTTGCTCTCATCCGGAACCACACCGGTCAGGTGTTGGGCCGCCCGGGGGTTGCCGGTGCAGTCTATGCCGCTGATGCGGACCGTGCCTGAGTCCGGGCGGGCCAGGCCGGTGAGCATGTTTATGGTGGTGGTCTTGCCGGCGCCGTTAGGTCCCAAAAAGCCGAACAGCTCGCCCCTGAGGACGCTAAAGGAAATCCCCGCCACCGCCTGGACTTGATCGAAGCGCTTATTCAAGCCCGCAACGGCGATGGCGTCCGTCACTTGGAGTCTTTCTTGGGCGTGCAAGGGTGGTCTTTTGAGTCGCCGTGGCACTCTTTGATTTGCTGGGGGGAGCACTTTTCAGGCTTGACCTGAAGGAGCTCCGGCTTTTGACAGCATTGGCCCTTATTACACATCTTGAACCTCCTTTATTAGGATATATTCCCTGTCTAAGGCTCTCCTCTTTTTAAAAACAGAAGCCCGGCCCCTCTAATCGTTCATCCCTAGGAGCCCTTTTGTCATCTGGCTCCACTCGGCCAGGGTCTTCTCATTCACGCGGTAATGCACAAAATAGCCCCGCTTGTCCGGGATGACGATGTCCGCGTCCCGCAGAATCCTAAGGTGCTGCGAGACCGCCGCCGGGGTGATATCCAGGGCGCGGGCCAGGGCGTTAACACAAAGTGACCGCCGCTTTAAAAGTTCGATCATGCGCACCCGCGCACCTGCGGAAAGAACCTTGAAAACCCTGGCCTGTTTTTCCGGGTTATTAATAGCCATTCCTTTGATTAAGTATCTTTGCAGATACTTTAATACTCTAAAGGAGCTATGTCAAGTTGGAGAAGACTGGGCTTGCCACGGTTATAGCTGAAAAGGCGGGGTGCAGGATATTAGGACAAGTTATGCTCTGAATGGCGCTAGGCCGGTCCCGAATATCTCACACATCTCAGGCGATCTCTGGAGATTGCCTGAGGGGCGAAAAAAATTGGTTCTGTATGATATAAACGCATTGTGATCAGACTTCAATTAAAGGCCTGGCTGAGGGCCAAAGCAAGGACCAGTACCATGAACCTTGGTTTTTATTTGCCCGGAATCAGTTAGCTCTTTTAAGGGAAAGCAAAGATGTTCGACTCGGACAAGCCCGATGTATATGAAAAGGTCTACCAGGAACTGCTGCCCCGGATGGCCGGGGCGGACCTGGCGTCAGTGTCCCAGGCCCTGGGCCTGGAGCGCAAAGGGGATTCGGTAATGATTCCCTGCCTGGGCCGGCGCTACCTGGTGGGCGCAGGCGGAGTCAAGGCTAAGGACGGCGAGAGGGTTCTCATTACCCACCGTATAGTGTTGGCCTATTATCTGCTCCACGGCGGGCGCGGCGAGGCCAGCGGCCGTTTTGTGCCCTACCGGGAGCTGCCCGGGGGCCAGGATTTCGCCCGCAGCCTCTCCCAGATCGTGGAAGCGCCCCTGGCGCAGGGCTTTTCCGGCCGGCTTAAGGACCTAAACAAAGCTGCGGCCAGTTTGGGGGGGAGCAAACCCGAGACCGAGATAAATGCCGACGCGGTCTTCACCTTCGAGGCCCTGCCCAAGCTGCCCCTGATGCTGACCTTTTATGACGCGGATGAGGATTTCCCCGCCGAGGCCAAGGTTTTCTATGATCTGACCGCACCCAACTTTTTGGATATGGAGTGCCTGGCCGCCCTGGGCCATATGCTGGCCCTGGAGTTGGGGGCCGCGGCTAAGCCTTCAGGATGAGGTAAAATAGGACGGCAAACTGGTTTTTTAAGGTCCGGACGCGTAGAATTGAAAAGATTGACCGATATATAAATAAATTAACCCGCCGCAAGCAGGGGGGTATCAGAAGAGGAAGAAACTCCGTTTGCTTACCGCGGCAATCCGCGAGGAATGCACCCCCCTAGGGGCTCAAATGCGTATCTTATTGCATATCTGTTGCGCCCCTTGCGCCCTGATGCCGGTTGAAGTCCTTAGGAAAGAGGGGCACGAGGTGATGGGGCTTTTTTATAACCCCAATATCCAGCCTTACACCGAGCATCAGCGCCGCTTGCAGACGCTTCAGCAGTGGGCCCAGGTCCAGGACTTGAGGCTGGTGGTCATGGATGAGTACGACCCTCAAGAATGGCTGAGGCAAATGGTGTTCCGCGAAGAGGTGCGCTGCGGCATCTGCCATCACCAGCGCCTGGCCCGGGCAGCCCATGTGGCCAAAAAGGGCGGCTTTGATGCCTTTAGCACCACCTTGCTCTATTCAGTGCGTCAAAAACACCAGCTCTTGGCTGAGACTGCCCAGGCGGTTGCTGATAGCCAGGGTATGAAATTTCTGTACCGTGACTTTAGGCCGTTTTGGAAAGAAGGCGTGGCCCTTTCCCAAGAGTTGGGCCTATACCGCCAGCAATACTGCGGCTGCATATACTCAGAGCGGGACCGTTACCTGGGCCCGCCTGGAAAAAAGTCTAAGACCAATTCCCCAGGCGAGAGGCAAACCCTATGAGTGACACAAACCTTCCTGAAATCAATCTCGAGCTCAGCGGCGGATCCCTGACCATCCGCACTGCCGAGGCCATTTACCGTATCGCCGTGGCCGGCGGCTTGGCCGCCCTGCCCGCCGGTTCCGAGCCGGCCCCCCAGGCGCTTCCGCCCGCTTCCGAGCCCGCTCCGGAGCCCTCTGCAGAGCCTTCCGACGAAGAGTGGGACGACTTGGACGTAACTGCGCCAGAGCCCGGGGCGGAAGAAGCCCTCCCCACGCCCGAGGGAATTCCTGAGGACAATGAGTATTATCGGGAGTTGAGCCACGACATGTACAGGGAAGTGGGCCGCCTGGCCCGGCGCCTGAGCATGTCTATCCGCGATGTGAAGGTGGAAAAGGTTCAGGATTTCGACCTGGAGGCGGCCGGAAACCAGCTGGAGACCGCCAAGGACCAGTTGGAGAACGTGGTCAAGATGACCGAAAAGGCCACTTTAAAGATCATGGACCTGGGAGAGAAGATTCAAGAGGCCATAGACAAGGCCCGGAACATTATGGAACGTCTCGAGGCCAGCGAAGAATCTGAGGAGGGTGAAGCCGGCGAAGAGGCCTCTGAGGCCGGCCGGCAACTGGCCGAGGCCCTGGACTCCCTGCTGGAGTTCATCTCAGGCCTGGAAGAGGGGCCGCTGGCGCCTTTGGTGGAGGAGGCGGAGGCGATCCAGTCCGAACTTAAAGGCGCCGGATCCCAAGCCCCGCCGGAACCTGAAGAAGAAGCCCCGCCCGAGCCTGAGGCGGATATACGTTTCAAGTTTCCCCTGGACCTGGTGTTTCAGACCAGTTATGAGCTTTGCACCAATGAGACCGTGAAAAAGCACATCAAGGCCATGTGGGACGCCGGACCCAAGGCCTTTGAGCTGGAAGCGCTGGAGAAGGCTCTGAATCAGATCGCCCCTAAGGAACCGGATGAAGACAACTTCCTCAACCTGAACCTGAAGGAAGTGCTCAAGGCGCTTTTCACCTCCACCAAGGTGGACAAATACAAACAGGTCCTGAAGAAAATGGCCGGCACCGCAGACCAGATCTTTTTGGATCAGTATCTGCCCATGGAGGCCGTGCCCAACACCGACGCTCCTGCGGCCAAAGCCCCGGCAAAACCCGCCCCGGCCCCGGCCCCGGCCGGCCCTAGCCCCGAAGTTTTGTCGCGCCTGGAAGGCCTGGTGGAAAAGCTGCGTCAGGCCAGTCAGAGCCTGACCCCTCCGGAGATGCCCGCCGACCTCCGGGGGCTTTTGGACCAGGCCCTGGCCGTGGGCAAGGCCGCCGGGGGGGCGGACCCGCAGATGAAGGCCGAGCTGGACAAGACCATGAATGTGGTCTTCTCTTCCGTGAACAGCATTATCGAGGCCCTGAGCTTTCAGGACATCTCCGGCCAGGCCATCTACCGCATCGTGCGCCTTTTAACCGATTTTCAGGTGCAGCTGTTGGCCATGGTGGTCAGCTTTGGAACCAAGATCAAATCCAAGGCCGACCATAAGGAGATCACCGCCGACGAGAGTGAAAAGCTGGCCCAGGCCGAGGTGGACAAGGTCATGGGGACCTTGGGCGTTTCCGAAGACGAGGAGGGCGAAGGGGAACCGGCCCGGCTGGACCAGGGTTCGGTCAACTCCCTGCTGGAGTCCATGGGATTCTAGCCTCTTGGCCGCAGGCCCGCATGCGGGGACGGCCAGACTTTTATAAAACGCTGTTGCCGGGAAGCCGCTTGGCGGCACCTCGCAGCTCAGGCTGGGGCGCGGGGCCGGGTGGCAGCCGGTTTTTACCCGGGCCTTTAAAAAGTTGGGCTTGCCATCCCGGGGCTGTTAACCATCCTGATAATAGGTTGCCTTACTGTCTTCGGATTCCCAGGCGCTGACGCTGTGCATGCCCACTCCCGGGGGCAGCTTTTCCTGCAGGGTCTCAAACAGATATTTGGCGATGTTTTCGCTGGAGGGGTTGACCTGGTCAAAGGGAGGCACTTCATTTAAATGTTTATGGTCCAGTTGGTCCAGGGCCTGATTCATCATTTTTTTCAGCTCGCCGAAGTCCATAACCAATCCGGCCTGGTCCAGGGTGCTGCCCCGGACCACGACCTCCACCCTCCAATTGTGTCCGTGCAGGGACTCGCAGCGTCCCTTGAAGTTGCGCAAAGAGTGGGCCGCGGCAAAGCGGCCGGTTACCGTTAGTTCGTACACAGGTGCCGGGCTCCTTTTTTTATTCGGGCTGGTAGGGCTTTCCGCATTCGGTGCATCTGCCGTCTGGTCCGATGATGCCGATGCACATGCCGTCGGAACAGGCCTGGCGCTTGTCAGGGTCGAATCCTTGGTCATCCTGGGTATCCGCGGCAGCAAGGCTTTCTCCGCAGTCAGGGCAATAATTGGAACCAGGCAAGGCCTTGTGACCGCAAGAGGCGCAGGTCAGCAGCTTGGGCTCCTCTCCCGGGCCTGGCGGCAGCTCGTGGCCGCAATGGGAACAAAAATTAGCGCCGGGCAGGGCCTGGCGGCCGCAGGACTGGCAAGTAAGAAGCTTGGGTTCCTCCCCCTCGGACACGGGCACTGGCTGGTGGCAATGAGGGCACTCCATCTGAAGGCTCCTTTTTGGATTTGGTGTTATAATTGCGGGGGCCCAAGGAGCCCCGTCCTCCGAGAATTCTGAGGATATCCAAGGCAGATGTCAACTATTGTCCACAGCCAGGGGGGCTTGCTTGACAGAGATGTGGCCCCGTGCTAGTTTTTTCACGTTTTTTCGGCAATTTTCCAGCCTTGCCACCGTGAGGGAGAGGAAATCCATGCATATTCGGCGTCATAATCCAGCCGCCTGCCTTGCGGGCGTTCTCGCCCTGCTGGCCCTGCTGTTCGCCGGGGGCGTCACCCGGGCCCAGGCACCTCAACGTGTGGCCATACTGCCTTTTTCCGCCAATGCGGACAAAGACATCTCCCGCCTGGCTTGGCAGGACAAGGTTACGGTGATCGAGCCCGACCTGGTAACAAGGGCGCTTAAGAAGGTCTCCGGACCTTATAATGATGAAAAGGCCCGCCAGATCGGCAAGGACCTGAGCGCCCATGTGGTGGTTTACGGCTCCATCACCGCCCTGGGCGAATCCGTGAGCGTTGACGCCAGGGTGGTGAAGGTGGCCGGCAAAGACCCGGCCCTCACCGCCTTTGTTCAGGCCGCGAACCTGGATCAGGTCATTCCCCGCATCAACGACTTCGCCCAGCGCATAAACGCGGAGATATTCGCCCGCCCCGAGGCCTTGGCAGCCCAAAGCAAAGCGGCGGCCAAACCGGATAAACCGGCCCCGGGCGAGGGCAAGGACCGCTCCGACCTGGTGGGAAAGATCGATTCCCCCGCCACCCGCTGGGGCGCCAAGGAAGAGGGCGAAAAACTGCCCGATAACATAAGCCCTTTGAACCCGCTATTTTTGAGGAATCTGTCCGGCGTAGAATCAGACCGGTATTGGCGCAGTCCCCGCATACCGGGACGTATCACCTCCCTGGCCGTGGCTGATATTGACTTGGACGGCAAAAACGAGCTGTTGGCCCTGATGCCCGACAGCCTGCGCGTCTATCGTTTGGCTGGCAAGCATTTCGCACTGATTCATCATTTTAAGAGCGGCCCCCGGGGTGAATACCTCTTTGTGGATGCCGCCGACATTGACGGGGACGGGCGCCCGGAGGTGTTTGTAAGCAACGTAAATAATTTCCAGATTGAAAGCTTCGTGTTGGTCTGGGGCCAGGGCGGGCTGGAAGTAAAGGCCAAGGGCATACCTTATTATTTCAGGGTGCAGCCAAATCCAAATCCCAAGGGCAAAGGGAACATTCTGCTGGGGCAGGCCAAGAGCGTGGAAGACGCTTATTTCGGCCCGGTCTATTACCTGAAGTACGAAAAGGGAACCTACGTTCCGGACAAACCCGTCAATTTGCCCGAGTTTGGCAATATTTACAATATGACCCTGGCCGATCTGAACGGTTCCGGGAAACCCATGATAGTGATGATCGGGCCGGGTTGGGATCTGCAGGTTTACAGTTCCAGCGCCAAACCGCTTTCAGCCAGCACCGAATTATACGGGGCTTCTGGAAAATACATCCCTCAGCCGGGAGGGGTTTCGCCAGGCACCCCGGGACGGGATGAAGTGGAATGGTCTTTTGTGCCCACCAGGATCGTGCCCACTGACCTGGATGGGGATGGCCGTGACGAGGTGGTGGTGGTGCGCAACCGCGACCGCCTGGGCACCATAATGGAACGAATGCGCATGTTCTACAGCGGCACTATTTATTCCATGTTCTGGAACGGCATGTCCTTGGTGGAGAATTGGCGGACGCCCCGCATCAGCGGCTATCTTAGCGACTACGCCGTGGCTGACGTGGGAAATGTCGGCCGCCCCGCCCTGGTGATGAGTGTGGGCCAGACCATTGCCAAAGGCCTATTGGAAAAAGACACCAGCCATTTGGTGGCCTTTACCTTGAAACCGCAAAAATCCAAAAAAATCATTAAGAACAAAGGCTTATAAAACACTGGGGGCCGTATCGGCCCCCAGGTCATATCAAGGCCGGCCTAGATCTCATTCCTCCAGAAAACGGCGCACCAGCAGCTTGGAGTTTTTCAGCATGGACTGCGGAGGATAAATGGCCAGCTCATCGTGGTAATAGCGCTCCATTAAATATTCGCCCATCTGGTCCAGGCTTTGGCCTTGAGAAGCTTGGCGCTTAAGATTTTTTTGTTCATCCAACAGGTGCTGCTCCAGACCGTCCAGATAAGCAGGCACCTGCCCATCCTGAAACCAGATCTGGTGCCCCAGGGCCAGGGCCTGAGGGCCGAGCCTGCGTATCCTTCCCAGGTTTTCCAGATAATCGTTAAAAGAGACAAAACACAAGGGGTAATTGGGGCGGCCGGCCATATAAAAGCCTGCAGAATCCGAGGCCAAAAAAACCCCTTCATCAGGCAGCCAGGCCAACAGGCCCCCGGGAGCGTGGCCCCTGGCATCCAGAAACCTAAGCTTGGGTCCGGACCAGTCCAAGGACCGGCCCGGCCCGGTCACCTGGAACGAGGCGGGCAGCAAGGGAAACGGGGAAGGTATGGGGCCGGGCGCCGGGTTCTGATGCCTAAGCATTGCTTGGCTGGTGAACCGGCCCTGGTCGGCAAAGTCCTGGGCGGTTTCAGGCTTGCCCAGGTGCCTGGCAGCCCCTTCGCTGAGCAGCAGCTGGGCCCGGGGCAGGCCGCTCAGCAAGGCGGCCTGGCCGGTGGCATGGTCAGAGTGGGCGTGACTCACCACCACCCAGGCCACCTCTTCCCGGGGCACACCCAATGCCTCCAGCTGATTCAGAACCACAGGCGATGAGGCCGGAACCCCGCTTTCAAAGATGACCGAGGCCTGGGAGCCCCTCACCAGAAAAATGGCCATGTGGTAGGTGCCCAGGCGCCAGACACTATCGCTCAAACGGGCGGGCAGGTCTAACCTACTATCCATACCGCTGCTTCTTCACTACGGGATAACACTTTGTCGCTGACATGCCCCAGGAAAAAGGAGCGGCTTTCGCCCCGCCGGCCCACCACCACGGTGCCGTAGTCTCCTTGGGAAGCCTCCTTGAGAATGGCCCGGGGGACGCTTACGCTCTCCACGCTCTTGGTTTCTATCTGATCCGGGGAAAGTCCGCTCTCGGTCAATATTTTAATGGCCCGGGAGTAAAAATCGTCCATGCACTCGGAATCCGAGTGCATGATATCGCCCTCTATCTCTTCCTTTAACTTTTCGCCAAAGTCCAGAGTGCAGTAATTGGCCAGGGTGGCGCCTACATGGAAAAGGGTGATCTCGCACTCGGGATTCTCCCCCAGCATAAAGGCCATATGGTCCACCGCCTTTAGAGCCCCTTCGGAACCGTCCACAGCGCACAGGACCTTGAGGCTGGTTATACGGCCTCCGATTATCCATACCGGCAGACGCTGGGCGTGCTGCACGATCTTGTTGGTCACGCTGCCCAGGAAAAGCTCTTGCGCCTTGCTCAGGCTGCGCCGGCCCAACACCACCGCGTCATAAATCCCGTGCTCGGCCTCGAACAAGATATCACGGGCCAGGCCCGAAGCCCGGGGCTGGGCCTTGATCTGAAGCATATCTTCCTTCAGGCCGTGATCGAGCAGGCGTTTTTTGGCTTTCTCCAGAATGTCCGTGGCGGTTTCGCGGTTTTTGGCTTCCAGGGTCTTGAGCTGTTTCAAAGAGTGGGGGTTTGCTTGCGCCTCCCGCCGCAGGAAGGACGGCACCGCGCCCATCACGCAAAACAAAGTAACCCGCAGCTCCTTGATGGCCGCTCCCTCCATGAGGCCCACATAATCCACAGCCCGGTCCGAGGCCGGAGAGCCGTCCACGCAGATAAGCAGCTTTTTTTCCATGCCCGTGTCTCCCGGTCTTCATCGCCCGGTTTCAACCCGCACCCCCTTTGCTGGGCAAAAGGCTTTGGTTCTGTTTGAGGTTGATCCGGGGATATTATTCTAACAAAAGCCTGTTGGTCCGTGGTCACCCGATGGTGCTATTTCTATCAAGTCTACCAGACCACACCCTTCCCTTTGGTTAAATTGGCTCCATAAATTATCACGGGCTTGTTTCGGACCAAGGCCGGCAACTGGCTAAGACCACGGAGAAAAACCCTCACTCCTCCAAGGCGGCCCGCTTGACAGGGTTTGGGGGCGGTCTTATTATGCAATTGAGCCCCCGGGCTGCCGCCCTATAGAGGAAAGGGCGGCTAACTTGTCTACATTTATAACTTTTTACCCAACAGGTTAATGAATAGCAAATGGCCACTGATTACTACAAGGTGTTGGGCGTAGAAAAAAACGCCAGTGCGGACCAGATCAAAAAGGCCTACCGTAAGCTGGCCCTGAAGTATCACCCTGACCGCAACAAAGACGACAAAAACGCAGAGGAGCGCTTCAAAGAGGTGGGCGAGGCCTATGCCGTATTGAGCGATCCCGAAAAACGCAAGCAATATGACACCTTCGGCAGTGCGGGCTTCCGCCAGCGCTACAGCCAGGAGGACATCTACCGCGGCAGCGACATCAGCGATATCCTGAGGGAAATGGGCCTGGGCGGCGATTTCTTTTCCCGCATCTTCGGCGGCCGGGGAGGGCCTGGGGGCGGATTCAAGACCTATACCTTTCACGGCGGCGGCCCCCGCCCCGGCCCGGGCATGGGGGGGCCGGACTTTGGGCAGGCCTTTGGAGGGGCGGCCAGAGGGCCGGTCCGGGGCAGCGATTTGATCTATGAGCTTCCGGTGACCTTGGAGGAGGCCTTCCATGGCGGAGAAAAGATGGTCTCCTACCGCCGGGGGGGCAAGGTGGAGCGGGTTACGGTCAAGGTCCCGGCCGGCATCGCCACCGGCCAGAAGCTGCGCCTGGGGGGCAAAGGCGAACCCAGCCCCATGGGAGGCCCGGACGGAGATTTGCTGATCAGGGTGCGGGTGCTGGATCACAACCGCTACCGCCGCCAGGGGGATGACCTGGAGTTGAGCCAGGACATCAAGTTCTCCCAGGCCGCCCTGGGAGACGAGATAGAGGTCCCCACCCTGGACGGCAAAAAGCTTTCGGTCAAGGTCCCCAAGGGGGCCCAGAGCGGGGCCCGCCTGCGCCTCAAAGGCCAGGGCCTGCCCCGCTTTAAGTCTTCGGGACGGGGGGATCTCTACGTAAAGCTCAATATCAAGGTGCCCAAGAAGCTGGAGAAGCGCCAGCGCGAACTTCTGGAGGAGCTTGCCCAAGAAGGCCTCTAAAGGCCTGCAGCTCATACCCTGGCTGCCAAACCCGTTTATTAACCCAAAAATCCTATTACTCCTGCCCGGGAGGCTGCATCTTCAGCGGGCTCGCCGCCCGAAGATGCGGTGGTTCTTTTTCCCCTTTTGAATTTTTCAAGTCTATAATCACATCTGGAATCAGTTAAAAGGTGAACCTATGTATATTGATGAGCAGACTATGGTAGTGCGTATATTGATGGCGGCGGCTCTGGGATTTTTAGTGGGCCTGGAGCGGGAACGCCATGGCCGGGCCGCCGGGCTGCGAACCTGTATCTTGGTGTCCGCCGCCGGGGCTCTGCTCATGAGCCTTTCTTTGCATTTGGCTCAAATTTTCTCGCCCACCGGAGCGGAGAGCGCCTTTCGCCTGGACCCGGGCAGGCTTCCTTCCTATGCCATCGCCGGCATGGGCTTTTTGGGGGCCGGAGCCATCATTCAGGGCCGGGCCCATGCCGTGGGCATCACCACCGCCGCGGCTATGTGGACCTGCACTGGGGTGGGGTTGGCGGTGGGGGCCGGGCTTTACTGGCCCGCCCTGGCCGCAGTGGCCCTGGCCCTGGCCAGTCTGATGCTGCTGAGGGGAATAGCCCGGCGGGTTCGCCACGAGCAATCAGTGAGCCTGGAAGTGGAGAGCGAAGACGCGGCGATTCAACAACCTTTGCGCGAGCTTCTGGAGAGATCCGGAGCCCAGGTAGGGTTCGTCGGACGCAAACGCTGTCTGGACAGAGGCCGGGTGGTGCTCAGCTTGTCGCTTACTATCTATTCGGGACCCAAATGGGGCGATGTGCTGGCGGAACTGGAGAATTTGCCCGGCCTGGTCTGCTATACCTGGCGCGAGGCCGAAGTGCCCTAGGTATACCTGGCTCTGTTTGAATTTACATACAAAAAGAAATGGTTCCCACCCACACAATGCTTACTGGAAGAGCATGCAGGATGAAGCGAATACATATCTAAGCGAGCGATGCCATCAGTAATCGAAACGCTCTTAAATCAGTTTTCCCGGGGGGGACCCCCTTCTTTTTCGGAAAAGAGGTGTTTTCCCCCCGGAGTTACACCCCAAGCAAGCAGGGCTTGCTCGGGGACCCCGAATGATCCCCCCTTCCACCAGAAAAGCCATTCTGTTCGGAGCAAGAGCTATTTTAGTTTAGTGCCTGCGTGGCTTTTTGCCTCATTGGCCTTCGCAAACCACCCCACATGCGATGGTAACGAAACCCCGTGAGGAATTAAGCTGGCCTTGGTGAGTTGCATGAACGCGGAAACCTTGCGATATCACCAAATCGTTGACGAGGCCTTCTTTCAGCAAACCTGTTGAACTTGACGTTTGAATCTACATTCAAAAGGAACCTGCCACCCCGGCTACAGCAGGCGGGCCAAGGGGGGTGTGGCCATAGGGCAGGGCTTTATTCGAAGATCACCTCTTCGCCCAAGGGCGTTTCCAGCTTCTCCTGCCGGGGCCAGAACTCCTGGATATGGGCCAGCAGCCCAACCCATTGCCGCCGTTTTTCCGGGTCCGGCTCCAGCCAGCCCCGCAGGCAATCCCTGGGCTCCGGCACCCACTGTCCGGTTTGGGGGTGTTTGTAGCCCTTGCCTTCCTCCCACTGTAAGCGCACATCCTTGAATCCAAAAATCACCGGCGTTCTCCTTGATTCTTGGCCTGCTAGACCCCTCCGCCTACTTACCAATATCCCCGGCGGGCAAAGGATTCAACTACTAATAAGCCATAGCCCGCACCTGGGGGCAGGCTCCAATTACCAAGACAAGGTTTGATAAGGTTGGTAAGACCCAGGCAAAGGCGGCTTTGATCCTTTATGGTCTAAGGGGCCTGTTTGCAGAGGCCTTTCTGATATTATTAAATGCCACCATGGGTCAGGGTTTGCCAGACAGGGAGATGGATTTGAAAAGCGCGCAAACAAAACCGCTGCTGGAGGCGGCCCGGGACGCACGTTACCTCTTGGGCCGGGGATATAGCCGGGAGGTGGTGCTTAAGCTTACCGGCGACCGCTACGGCCTGGACCGGGACCAGCGCCATCTCCTAAGGCGCGGCGTGTTTGCTCCGGATGAGGCCCAGACCCGCAAATCCCGGCTGCTGGACCTGGAGCAGGCGAGGGGAAAAGAGGTGGCTGTGGACGGCCACAACGTCCTTATAACCCTGGAGACCGCCTTGAGCGGCGGTCGCCTGGTCAGGGGGGATGACGGCTGGGTGAGGGACATATCCAGCATCGGCAGAAACCACCGTCCCGGCGACCTTACCTGGGAGGCGGCCCACTTGATGCTCGCGGCCCTGGCCGAGGCCGGCGTTGCCGGGGTGGAGGTGTGGCTGGATGCGCCCCTGCCCAAAAGCGGGGAGTTGGCCGCCCGCCTGCGGAACCTGATGCAGGAGTTGGCAATGCCGGGTCAGGCCCAGGCGGTGCCGGTTCCGGAGCAGGAGCTGTTCAAGGCCCAAGGCCCGGTGGCCAGCAGCGACACCGCCATCATAGACCGGGTGGCCCTGCCCCTGGACCTGGCCGGGGCGGTGATCGCCACACTGAAACCCGCCCCAGTATTGGAGAGGCTTAAGTGAGCGTTGCCCCAAACCAAGCCAGGGCCCTGGGCCTGTTGTCCGGGGGCCTGGATTCCATCCTGGCCTGCCTTGTGCTGAGGCGGGCGGGAGTTGAAGTGGAGGCCCTCAGCTTTTCCTCGCCCTTTTTCAGCGCGGACAAGGCCCGGCTGGCGGCCCAGGCCCATCACATCCCCCTGACGGTTCTGGAAGTGGGCCCCGAACACCTGGAGCAGGTGGTGAAAAACCCCCGCTATGGCTACGGCTCCAACATGAATCCCTGCATCGACTGCCACGCCTATATGTTCCGTAAGGCGGCCGGGATTATGCAGGAGCGCGGCCTTGATTTTTTGTTCTCGGGCGAGGTGCTGGGCCAAAGGCCCATGAGCCAGAACAAGCAGGCCCTGAATACGGTGGCCAAGGCCAGCGGCGCGGCAGACAAGATCCTAAGGCCTCTGTCCGCCAAGTTGCTGGCGCCGACGCCCATGGAGGAAGGCGGCCTGGTGGACCGGGAAAAGCTGTTGGGCCTTTCCGGCAGGGGGCGCAAGGCCCAGATGGCCTTGGCACAGGAGTTGGGGGTGAAGGATTATCCGCCCCCAGCCGGCGGCTGCCTGCTCACTGAGCCCGGTTTCAGCCGGCGGCTCAAGGACCTCTTGGACCATCAGCCCCATGCCAAAGTGGCCCAGGTGGAACTCCTCAAGCATGGCCGTCATTTCCGGCTGTCGCCAGGGGCCAAGCTGGTGGTGGGCCGCAACCAGGCTGAGAACAACACCCTGGATCATTTGGCCCCTCCGGAGGCCGTACGCCTGCAGACCCAGGGCTGCCCTGGGCCCCTGGGCCTATACCTGGGTCATGGTGAGGGCGGCGATGTGGAGCTGGCGGCCCGGGTGGTGGCTGGATACAGCAAGGCCCCTCCGGATCAGGCAGCGCCGGTCGAGGTTCAAGGGGCGGGGACCCTGGAGGTGGTTCCCATGTCCCGGCGCCAGGCCCACGGGATGCTAATATGAGCCTCACGGTCAGCCTGCAGGCGGCCCGGCTGATAAGGGCCGAACCACACCAGGTCTGGCAGGCCTTTTGCCGCCTCACGGCCTGGCCGGCTGTACATGCTTCCATCCATCCCAACCTGGAGAGGCCACGGATAGACGGCGCCCGAAAAGGCCTGGACCTGAGGCTGAAGCCCCTGAACCTGCCTATGCTGGTAAAGGCCCGGGTGACGGAGTCTCTTCCCACCCGGCGCGCCGCCTGGCAGGCCCGCTGGCTGGGTATCTCCAGCCGGCACAGGTTCGTCTTTAAAGGCGTGGCCGGCGGAACCATGGTGGAGTCCCGGGAGACCTTGAGCGGCTGGACCCTGCTTCTCATCAGGCCCATATATTCCCCCCGCCGCTTGAGCCAGCTCAGCCAGAAATGGCTAAAAGACCTGGCCGCTGAGGCAGAGCGGCGGTCTCCTCAATAATCATCTCAGGCGGCTGGGCTGATTCAGCCTCCGGATCAAGGGCATTCCATCTTCAAAGATGTCGATGAGGTTCAGGCAGGCGAAGTCCTGGTCCAGCCTGAAGAGCATCTCCAAGGGAGCGCCCACCAGCTGGCTCAGAATCACCCGGTTGACGCCGGCATGGGAAACCAGGCAGATGCGTTCGCCGGAGTGCCGGGCGGCGATCTCCTCAAAGGCGGGCATGACTCTCTGGGCCAGACCGTTTACGGATTCGCCTTGCTCGATGCAGTAATTGGCCAGGTCCTTTTGGCGGGCCTTGAGCTCTCCGGGGTGCCTCTGGTCTATCTCCTTGAAGGTTAATCCCTCCCACACGCCCAAGGACATCTCCCGGAGCCTTTTTTCCACCCTGGGCTCCAGGGGCGGGTCTTGGCTGCGGCCCACCGCCTCGGCAACCTGCCTGGTGCGCTTTAAGTCGCTGCAATATACGGCGGTCAGTTCCTCCCGGGCCATGCGCTGGGCTATGGACTCAAGCTGGGCCTTTCCCTTGTCCGTAAGGCCGACGTCGGTCTGGCCCCAAAACTTTCCCTCGCTGAAGCCTTTCACCTCAGGATGGCGAAAGAGGAAAATACGGGTAAAATTCATTTCATCTCTTGGGGATACAGGCTTCGCCTTCTTGGTCATTACGGTCTCCTGGACGCCGTTATCGCGGTGTGCTATATGTTTGTGCGAAATAATTTATGGACCCAGGCCGTCACCTGGGCCGACTCTAATATTGGCCTGAAGGAGGCTCCATGTCCAGACCACTATGCCTCATAGCCGCTGTTTTGGTGATCGTTGCCGGATTGTGCCATTCCGCGGCCTGGGCCGGCAAGGCGCCCAAGATCGTGTTCGAAAAGACCGAGATCGTCTTCTCCAAGGTGAAGGAGGGCAAGGTCTTGACCGCCGTCTTTCCTTTCGCCAACCAGGGGAACATGAATCTGATAATCGACCAAGTGAGCCCTTCTTGCGGATGCGCGGTGCCACGCTTTGACAAGGTCACCACCCCAGGGGCAAAGGGGGCGGTTACGGTTGAGCTCGACACCACTGATATCTCCGGCAACTTTCGCAAAACCGCGGTGGTCTCCACCAACGACCCTGCAAACCCCTTCATTACCTTGGTCATGTTGGGCGAGACCCAAAGCAATGTGGTGGTGGACAAGGGCAGGCGCATCGACCTGCGCGGCTGTGTGGGTAAGGATATCATGGCCACCGCCACCTTGACTCACCCCGAAGGCAAGCCCCTGCTCATCGCCGGGGTGGAAAACCCCATGTCCGAGTATTTGACGGCCAGCCTGCGTCCCCTCAAGGGCGGAAGGGCATATAAATTAACCGTGCGCGCCAAATCCAACAAGCCCGCCAATTTTGCGGGACCGATCTTTTTCCGGGTGCCCGGCAAACGCAAAGTGAGCCTTTTTGTGGTGGTGGATGTGCGCGGCGACTTTGCGGTACAGCCCCACGATGTCTACTTCGGAAACCTGAAGCAAAACATGGCCTCGCCCATGCGGGCCATCGCCGTCACCAAGGCCTGCGCCTCAGAGCTGAAGGTGGATAGCCTTCAGTACAACCAGGAGTATTTCGAGGTGGAAAAGAAATGGGTGAAACCCGGGGAAAAGCTCTACTTGGAGGTGCGCACCAAACCGGGGAAACTGCCCAAAGGGCCGCTCAACGAAAAGCTGATTATCAAGGATGCCAATACCTCTTTTGCCGTCCGCCTCAAGGGGGTAGTACGCTAGGCGGCTTGTGTATTTTGAAAACACGGTTTTAGTTGGTCAGGGTTGTCTACTAACCAGGCCGGCGGGTAATCCCACCGGCCTGGTCATTTTCGGGCCTGGGATTTTCCGGTTAGAGTCTTTGCTTTCCTAAAAAACCTTCCTATGGTAACTTTACCCACTTGATTAACCGGTATAGAAGTGTTTCCTGCCCGTGCGAGTTGTACATCCATGAAAACACCCCTGACATCCCAAGGTGAGGCCCCAGGCAGCACCGGCGCCTGGGAACGCCTGCGCCGGCGTTTTGATCTGCAAAAGGCCGAATTCGCCCTGGATGGGATTCGCCTGAGCCTACCCGAGATGGCCGATCCCTTGGCTTACCTGGACCACCGCCTGGCAAACGGGTACCGACAGCTTAAGGATTTGCCCCTGTGGACCAAGGTTTGGCCCGCCTCCTTGGTTTTGGCCCAACTGGCCGCCTCCTTAAAATTTGCTGGCGGCGACAGTGTGTTGGAGTTGGGGGCGGGAATGGGGCTGCCGGGATTGGTGGCCGCCGCCAAAGGGGCCAAGGTTGTCTTGACTGATTTTGACTCCGACGCCCTGGAGTTCGCCCAAGCGGCGGTGGAGATCAACCGCCTTGAGGAGCGGGTGCAGGTGCGCGCCCTGGACTGGAACCAAGACGTCTCCGCCCTGGGGAAATTCACCACTGTCTTGGGTGCTGAGATACTTTACAGCGAGGAGCTGTTTCCTCAGGTGACCCGGGTGCTGGCCACCCTGTTGGCGCCGGGGGGGTCCATCTTCCTCAGCCACCAGGAGCAGCCGGCGGCGCCGCGCTTTTTCGCCTCCATCCGTGACCGTTTCGAAATAAGGAGTAACTGCCGCACCCTGCGCGGCGAAGATGGCGTTGAAAAGGTTTTTTTGCACTGCCTGCGCCTGCCGGGGGCGCCAGGGGCGCTGGCCAGAAATTGACTCTGGATAAGCAGGCTTTAGCGGCCTGCGCCTCACATCCTGGCTTGGCTTTTGGCTGCTGTTTTTTCTGGAGCCCGGCCCGTATCGGAGAGCCACACCGCCCACACGGTCAGGACCGCGGCGGCGCCGTTGGTCAAGGCGTCCCGGGGCTCGCCCACCCTGGCGGGATGGAGGAATTGACCCACCTCGTCCAAGACCCCGGCTGTCACACAGATCAGCCCCGCCCAAAGCGCCCGCCGCCCGCCCTCAGACCAATGACCGGCCAGATTGTAGGTCAAAAACGCCAGCACCCCGTATAACAACAAGTGGGTGCGTTCGATGAGCAGCGGCTGGACCCAGGCCAAGGCCGCCAGGCCGGCGGCTGCCCCCAAAACCCCCCAGGCCGCCTTGAGGCGGTTGCTTGGGGGCAAGCGCAGCACTCGCCTGGCCACTAGGGCCGCCGCGATCACACCGCATATTATCAAGAAGGCCCCAGCCGCCAGGCCAGGCCCGCCTTCGAACCAATGATCCACCCGGCGGCCAAATAAAAGGCAAAGGCCGATCACAACCAGCCAGCCCCCAAAAAGCAGCAGGTCCCGTTGCATGCCCTATACGAAGTCTTTTCCGCGCCCGGCCTCTTGGCGCATCTCATCCATAGCGGCGGCGTAGCCCCCGGGATGAGTGAAGACTCCGGTGCCGGACACAAAAACAGTGGCCCCGGCCGAGGCCACCGGCTCGATGGTTTGGGCGGTGATTCCCCCGTCCACCTGGATGGGCACATCCAAAGAGCGCATGGTCAAAAGCCCGTCGAGCTGCATCACCTTGTCCACACTGGAGCGGATGAACTTCTGACCCCCGAATCCGGGGTTCACGCTCATGACCAGGATCATGTCCACCATGTCCAGTACATTCTCAATGGACACCACCGGCGTGGCCGGGTTGAGCACCACCACCGGTTTTTTGCCCAGGTCCTTGATGTGGGCCAGGGTGCGGTTGAGGTGGGTGCAGGCCTCCACATGCACGCCGATGAAGTCAGCCCCGGCCTGGGCGAACTCGTCTATAAACTGATCCGGGTTATCCATCATCAGGTGCACATCCAGGGGGAGGTCGGTGTGCTGGCGCAGGCACTTCACCACCGGCGGCCCGATGGTGAGGTTGGGCACGAAGTGGCCGTCCATGACGTCCACGTGAATATAATCCGCCCCGGCCTCGGAGACCGCTTTTACCTCCTCGCCCAAGCGGGCGAAGTCAGCCGAGAGAATGGAAGGCGATATCTTGATCATGGTTGGTGCTCCTTGCTACCGTGCCTGGATTTACTTAAAAAAGGCCTTTATTGCATCTCCTTCAGGAGCGGGGCCTGCCAGGTTTTCCATGTATCAGGCATTCTCCAGCCCAGGTCAAGGCTGAAACCCTGCGGGCGCCTGGCGGCCTTGACCTGGGCTGGAGAATGCCTGGAAATTAAACTCATCTTTTCCGAAAAGAAACATATAATCATTGTCTTAAGACAACAGCCATTCCATGGGGATGTCAGGGCGGTTGTATTCCGCCCAACCACTATTTTTTCTTTTCGGAAAAGATGACAAAAACTCATACCCGAAAAATCTTACAGCCCTATTAGACAGGCCTCAATACAAACCTGGCCGCGAAAAAAGCGTCGCAATGATGGCGGTGGGGCAGGGTGCGGAAAAAGCCGTCTTCCCCAACCGCGGCCATTGCCTGCGGGGCCGCAGCCTGGTCCCATTCTAAGCGCAGCCCCGGCGTGACGGCAAGCAGAGCCCGCACCACCTGTTCATTCTCCGCTTCACAGATGGTGCAAGTGCAATAGAGCAGAGCGCCGCCCGGGGCCAGCAGTTTAGCCGCCCGGGTGAGCAGGGAGGTCTGCACCTGGGCCAGGCGCTGGGCATCCTGGGGAAGGCGGCGCCAACGCACATCCGGACGCCTGCCCATGGTGCCCAGGGCGGTGCAGGGGGCGTCGACCAGCACCCGCTCAAAGAGGCCCATATCAGGGCTTAGATTGGCGCCGTCCGCCTGGATGACCTCAACCTTATCGGCCCCCAGGCGGGCCAAGTTCCGCTTCAGGGAGCGGACCCGCCCCGGTGAGATCTCCACTGCGCTTAAATGGCCTTGCCCGCCCATCAAGGCGGCCAGATGCCCGGTCTTGCCCCCGATGCCGGCGCATAGATCCAGCACCCGCATACCCTCGGCCACTCCCAGGAGGCGGCTGAGTGCGCTGGCCCCGGGGTCCTGCGCCTGCCACAGCCCTTGCTCAAAGCCGGGCAAATCCCGGGCCGGTCCCTGGACCCCTTCCAGCACCAGGGTTTCCGGGGAAAGAGGATGATCGCTGATCTTTACCGCCGCCGGGGCCAGCAGGGCGCGCACCTGCTCTTTACCGGCCTTTAAGGTGTTCACCCTGAGGGATAAAGGAGGCTGGTTTTGGTCAGCCTCCAGCCAGGCCTCGGTCTCGTCCGGCCCCAAGCGCGAGCTCAGCTCCTGCACAATCCAGGCGGGGTGGGAGTGTTTTATGGCCAGGTGCTCCACCGGGTCCTGCTCGCGGCTGGGCAGGGATACCCGGCCCCAGCCCCGGGCAAAGGCCCGGAGCACGCCGTTGACCAGGCCTTGAGCCCTCCGGGCGGGGGTGGATTTGGCCAGCTCCACCGCGGCATGCACGGCGGCGAAATCGGGCGTGCCCAGGATGGCCAGGTCCGCCGCCCCCAGGCGCAGCACCGACAGGATTCCCGGATCCAGTGTGTCGGCGGGCTGTTTCAGGAATTTTTGCAAAAGGTAATCAAGGTAGAGGCGGTGGCGCAGCACCGCATAGACCAGGTTCACGGCCAGGGCGCGATCAGAGGGCTTTGAATTACGATGACGGGTCAGCTCCTGGTGCAGGAGCTTCTCCAAACGGCGGGGGGTTTGCCCCAGGCCTTCCAGCACCGCCCAGGCCGCCCGCCGGGAGTTCATCACTCCCCCAGCCGCACCCCCGGCTCCAGCCGGGTGCCGCGAAGGAAATCAGGGGCGGGCAGGCGCTTTTTTCCGGCTGCCTGCACCCCGCCCAATCCCAAGGCGCCCTGGCCGCAGGCCACCCACATCAAGTCGTCCCGGCCTTCCTGGGCCGGCAGCAGGGTGCCTGGCTGGGCTGGGCTGGTTTGGTCAGAGAGGGCGGTGGGCGCATATACCCGCAGCGGTTTGCCCTTGAGAACGGTGTGGGCGATGGGCCAGGGATCCAGGCCCCGCACCAGCCGGTCCAGTTCCGGGGCGGACTTGGACCAGTCTATGAGGCCGTCGGATTTGGCCATGAGAGGGGCGTAGGTGGCCTTGCTATCGTCTTGGGGCCGGCGGGGGGCATCCCCCCGGGACACCGCCGCCAGGGTCTGCACCAGCACCTCGGCGCCTAGGGGGGCCAAACGCCCTGCCAGAGTGCCTGCGGTTTCCTGGGGTCCTATGGGAATGGCCTTTTGCTGGATGATGTCGCCTGTGTCCATGCCCTGGTCCATGTACATGGTGGTGACGCCGGTCTGGGGCAGGCCCTGGACAATGGCCTGGTTGATGGGAGAGGCTCCCCGCAACTGGGGCAATAGCGAGGTGTGCACATTTATGCAGCCCAAGGGAAAGGCTTCCAGGATAGAGGCGGGCAGAAGCTGGCCAAAGGCCATGAGGGCGCAGGCTTCGGCCCCTAAGGCCCTGATCTCGGCCTCCGCCTCTTTGATTCTGCGGGGCTGGCTCAGGGGCAGGCCCAGGTGGTCCGCGGCCTGGGCCACGGGGCAGCGTGTGAGCTTTCTGCCCCGGCCGGCAGGCCGGTCTGGCTGGGTATACACCCTGAGCACCCGGTGGCCTGCAGACACCGTTGCCTCCAAGGCGGGCAGGGCGATCTCGGGCGTGCCCATGAAAATAAGGGACAGGGGCCTCACTGCCCCTCCTGCTTTAGTTCCTTGAGGCGGCGTTTGCGGTAGATGGCTCGTTTGAGTGGGCTTACGTGATCCACCAGGAGCTTGCCCTGAAGATGGTCCAACTCATGTTGCAGACAGCGGGCCAGGATACCCTCGGCCTTTATCTCAATGGGGCGGCCATCGCGGTCCAGGGCGTGGAGCACCACCTGGGTGGCCCGGGTAACTTCGGTAAAGTAGTCAGGAAGGGAGAGGCAGCCTTCCTCGCGCACCTCCTCCCCGCTCATCTCAACGATCCGGGGGTTAAAAAGGCATAGCGGCGAGGGTTTTTCCTGGCCCGGACTTTTATCCACCACCACCAGGCTGACCGACTGACCCACCTGGGGCGCGGCCAGGCCGATCCCGTTGGCGGAGTCCACCAGGGTTTCGGTCATGCTGTCGCCGAGTTGAATCAGTTCCGGGTTCAGGCCTTTGATCTCCCCGCAAGGGACACTGAGCACCGGATCCGGGTATGTGCGAATGGGCAAAATAGCCATATTAGCTCCAACTATGCTTATTTAAATGAAATATAACCTTGTGCCGGGCGGGGTCAAGCCCTTGGAGCCGGATTTAGGTTGATGCCCGGGGCTGGGGGCAGCTTGACCCGTACGGTGGTGCCCTGGTTCAGTTGGCTTTCCACCTCGATACTGCCGCCATGGTCCTCCACGATGCGGCGGGCCACAGGCAGCCCCAGACCGGTGCCTTGTTTCTTGGTGGTGAAGAAGGGGGTGAACAGCTGCTTCAGGTGATCACTCTCGATACCGCAGCCGCAGTCCCGAACCTCCAAGGTCACCTGGTCATCTTCATTCGAGGATAGGATCATCTCCACTTCAGCCAGGTCGGAGCTGGCCTGTACGGCATTGTTCACCAGGTTGATCATCACCTGCTTCAGCCGGTCGCGGTCAGCCATCACCAGCGGAACCCCTTGGGAGCAATCCACCTTTAGGCTCAACTTGCCCTTGCGCAGCCTGGGACCCATGAATTCCCGCACCTGATTGATAAGGTCGCACAGGTCAACCTCTTCCCAATTGTAGCGCTGAGGGCGGGAAAGATCGTTCAGGTCGCTGAGCATTGCCTCCAGGCGTGCCACCTCCTGGGTTATGATATCCAGCTTGTGCCGGCTTTTTTCATTGAGGCCGGGCTGCCTTTTGAGTTGAGCGGCAAAACCCCCGATCAAGGCCAGGGGGGTTTTTATCTCGTGACTGACCGTGGCCACCATCTGTCCCACTGCGGCCAGGGCCTCGGCGTTTTTGACCTGATTGGCCAGGTTTTTCTCTGCGCTGAGGTCGCGCATTATGGCGGTGAACAAAAGCCCGTCTTCGGATTCGGTCAGGTTAAAGCTTATGGAGACCGGAAAGCGGCTGCCGTCGCGGCGCTCGGCCTCGACCTCGGCCACATGGCCGAGCAGGCGGGCCTGGCGGGTGCGCACAAAGCGCTCTACGTAGTTGCGGTGATTTTGGCGGTGTTCTGAGGGAATAAGGGGAGACAAATCGCCGCCCAGCAACTCCTCGCGTTTATAGCCGAACATGGCCTCAGCAGCCTGGTTCATATAGACGATTTCGTGGTTTTGATTGGCGGTCACCACGGCGTCACTGGCCGTCTCCACTATCTGGCGGTACTTGTCCAACTCCAAGGCTATCTGTTGGACCGTGTTCTTTCTTTGAGGCTTTTGTCCGGCTTTGGTCATGAGGATTCAACAATGCAGAAGGCTGCCCAATTAAAGGCCTTTGTATAGCCCTGTTTATATTGTTTGTAACACGGGCGCAAAAGCCAAGCAACCGGCAAGCCCCGGATAATTGGTTACGATTTTTTCCTAGGCTCCAAAAGGCCAGGGTCGGCTTTCACCGACCCTGCGGGAGGAGGGGGGAAGGAAACTACCTTCCGGGGAAGAGAGCGCCTATTCACAGTTCCGGGGAAGAAAGAGGAAAAACTTTTCCCGGCGTGGACAGGCGACTTGCGGGTTAATACAAAAAAGTTCACTAACCACCATTTGCACTCTAGCAAGGTCACCGCCTCATTGTCAACAAAAAAATCTACATATTGTAGGTTTATTTTAAATACCCACTAAATATTGAAAATATACTGATTTAACAAGGATTATCAAGGCCGGAAAGAAAAGAGACAGTATGTTCAAAAAGGTCACTTTCCCCTCCCCACCAGAAATGGTCCCGGCCTTCGAGGCATATAAAGTTGGCCCGTGCACCAATATCCGAAACATAGGCATCCAGATCCTTGGTGGAGGTGAATTCGTCTTTGGTGCCGGCAATGATTAATAAAGGCCCAACATCTTGCGGCCAAGGCGGCATAGAGCCCAATATAAGCGGTGGCGACACCCAAACTCCTCCTGCCAGATAAGGCACTTCGGCCGCAGCCCGGGCTCCCACCAGTGAACCAAATGAATATCCCAGGAGGGTTATCTTGGGCCCGGCTTTCTGGCTTAGCCAGCTAGCGGCGGCCAGAACGTCTTTTTGCTCGCCGATCCCTTCATCATGCCTGCCGCTGGACCCGCCCACGCCCCGGAAATTGAAGCGCAGGGCCGACCATCCCGCCTGTAAGGCCGCCCGCACCAGGGTCTCCACCACGTTGTTGTGCATGGACCCGCCGTAAAGAGGGTGGGGGTGGAGCACCACCGCCCCTCCCTGAGCCTTTCCGGGGGCTGCTGTGTAGCCTCCGGCCAAGGTCACTTCATCGTCCACTTCGATCCTCACCGCCTCTTCGCCCATATCTTTTGTCTCCTTGGCCGCAGCTTATCATTTCAGTTTGGTTGACCCTGCCCATGTCATAGCACCATGTCCACACCTGGGCCAAGGTTTAGTGGCAGCCCTCGGCCTGTATAAAGGCCGGGTTTCTCCCTTACCGGGTACTGACCTCAGATGATTCGGATGGTCATGTGAGTGAGGTGAACCTGGCGGCGCCCCATAAAGGGGCGGAGATCGGCCCCAGGCAGGCGGGCAAGAAATGCCGGGTATGATTTTGCCACAAGAAGCCGTGCAAATAAATACTAAATAATATCAATATATTAAGTGCTAGATTTCCCTTGGGGTCTTTTTGGCACGGGTCTTGAAAAACTGCATGGGCCATGGACCATGGGCCAAACATTGCAACCATCCCAAGAGGCATGAAATGAACATAAAAAAAATCGCCTACCTTGTAGCTGCTGCTGTGATTCTGATCACGATTCTCGCCCTTAGCGGCGACGCCGCCTTGTTCATAAACCCGGCAGGATTGCTTTTGGTGGTGGGGGGGACCTTGGCTGGCGTATTTTTGGCCTTCCCCCTACAGACCATTAAAGATCTTTTTCTGCACTTTAGGGGGATCAGCCGCCGCCGCATTCTGAGCCATGAGGAATTGACTCGTATATTTGTTCACTTAGCCCGACTGCAACGCACCGAAGGCGTGCGTATCGTTGAGGCCGAGGCCCGCCGCACCGGAAACCCCTTCCTGGAGATGGGGGTGGCCTTTGTCTCTGACGATAAACCCCGGGAGGAGATCCGCGAACGCCTGGAGCAGGAGTTTGATTTTTTCCTCTCCCGGCGCGAGGCCCAGCGCGGCGTACTCAGCCTGATGGGGCGGCTGGCTCCGGCCTTCGGCATGGCCGGGACCATGATCGGCCTGATCCGCATGCTGCACACCATTAAAGACCCCTCGGCTGTAACCCAGGGCATGAGCGTGGCCCTGTTGACCACTTTCTACGGAATCATGCTGGCCAACCTTTTGATCCTGCCCCTGGAGCGCAAGCTCAATGAGCAGACCCGGGCCGAGGCCGTGGAGATGAGCATGATAATGGAAGGCATTATGGGCCTGGTGGTGGAGGACAACGGGGCTGCCATGCAGGCCAGGCTGAGCTCCTTCCGCTTTGCCCAGCCTGCCCCTGCCAAGCCCTCGCCCAGTCCCAAGCCTGCCCGGCGAAACTGGTTGAAGGGCCTTAAGGAGTTGACCCCCTTGACCAAGAGCGCAGCCAATGACCGCTAGAGCCACAGGCGCTGAGGCGATGCTCCCGCCTTTGGATTCTATGCCTTTGAATCTGCCCAAACGCAAGTATGCGTCCAGGAGCAACGAGCCGGCGCCGCTTAAGAAGAAGGCGGCGGAGGAGGTTTCCCAGGCCGAGCCCCAGGAAGAGCCCCAGGTCAAACTGCGCCCCCCCCGGCGCAAGCCCCTGACCCGGTTCACCCAGAATGATGAGAGCCCGGGATTTTATCTGTCTTTCAGCGATCTGATGTGTCTGCTATTGGTCTTTTTTGTCCTTATCTTTTCCCTGAGCAAGGTAGAGGTGCCCATTAAAACCGAGGAGCAGCAGGCCTCGGGCGGAATGGGCAAGCTTGCCCAACCCCGGTTTACGTCTTCTACGCGGCGGGATCCTTTGCCCATGCCCAAGCCGGAGGCGGACCATGTGCGCCGGGGCTTTATGATGGTGGACTCCTCCGGGTACCCTGATCCGGGACTGCGCCGCATGCCCCGGTCGGCCCAAGGCGCCCCCAAGGGATTGGTGTTGGACCGGGCCCTGATGACCCTGGTCACGGGCTCCAAGCCCCTGCCGCCAGCGGCCCTGCCCCATGATGAGACCAACCTGTCGCAGCTGCTCAAACAGGTGCGCCAGGAAGTGCAGAAAGGGGGCGTATCCGGCCTGGAGATGCAATCCGGCCCCAACCATCTGGTCATCACCTTGCCCGAATCCATCACCTTTGACACTGGGCGCGCCCAGATCAAGCCTTCCATGCGCCTGATTCTGGCCAAGCTTGCCCGGATTCTGGCCAAACGCCGGGGTTACCGGGTGATCGTGACCGGGCACACCGACGATGTGCCCATCCATAATCAGAAATTCCACAGCAACTGGGAGCTCAGTGCAGCCCGGGCGGCGGCGGTGGGCCGGGCCCTGTTCACCACGGGCCTGGATCAAGGCCGTCTGACCATACGGGGTATGGCTGATCAAAAGCCCCGCGTGCCCAACTCCACCGCCAAAAACCGCCAGCAAAACCGCAGAGTGGAGATCGAGCTGCGCAGCTGAGCCTCCCGAAAATAAGTCAGTATCAGGATTAGGGCTCCTGTCTCCTCTGCCCGGGGCCTGCTCCCGCTTGTCTTGTTTGCGCCTGGAAAATCTCCTCCATAATCCGAGCCGGGAATAAAAAATTTTGGTCATAGGATTGTTTGCTTTGCCGTTGCCCGTTTGGGCATAGGTCGATCAGGCATAATTACCTTAATACCTTAGAACATTAGGGTGTTATACTATATGGTAATAGCCCCAAAAAGGTTCCCAGAGAATGGGCATGAAGACGGCCATCCTGTACGGCGGACAGCAAGGTGCAGGGGTCTTCAAAGGGATTGCTGAAGGAGGCCTCAGCCGGCTGGGTTTGCAAGTTGCGGCTGTCGTCTGCCTTGACCCTGAACTGCCCGGGGTGAATCTTGCCCAAAAGCGCGGTTGGCCGATTCTGTCTTGTACCCGCGCAGCCATGGCCCTTCCCGGCTTGGAGATTGTCTTAGAATTGGTCGGCGATGCCCAGTTTTTAACTGAGTTGTACCGGTGCGTGCCTTCGGGGGTGAGAGTGATGGATCTGCGCCTGGCCGGTACGCTCATGTACCAGGAATCCATTTACTCGGCCAGCCGGGAAGAGATTGACCGCCAAACCACCTTGGACCGTTTGGTCCGACATGAAACCGAGCAGCTCCAACAGATTCTGGATTTTTTGCCGGATGCGGTCATGGTCATTAACCGTGAGCGCCGTCTGGAGCGGGTTAACGCAAGATTTATGGAACTTGTGGATGTCCAGCCTGAAGATCTGGCCAAGCCCTGCTCGGAGATTAATCCTTTTTGCGTTTTGCATGGGGGCTGCCAAGATGGGCAGTTGGCCTGCGCCTTTGATGAGCTGGAAAAAACCGGCCAACCGGTGCAATTCATCCACTTGGACCCCAGGCCCGACGGTACGGAGCGTTATTTCAGGATTATCCAAAACCCTCTTTTCGACGAGCAGGGCCGGGTGGAAAAGGTCATTGAGACCGCCCGGGTGATCACCAAGCAGGTGCAGCGATACCGCCATGCCGAGGAGAACGCACAACTCTTCCGGCAGCTGGTGGATAGCGCCCATGACATGATCACTATCAAAGATTTTGCCGGCCGTTATCTGGTCATCAATCCTCCTGCCGCCGAACTCATTGGGCATAAGCCAGAGGAGTGCCTGGGCAAGACTGACCAGGAACTCCTGCCGGAACGCCTGGCCCAGGTGCTTTCAGTGAAAGACAAACAGACCATAGAAAGCCGGCAGCATACCAGCCCGGAGGAAGTTTTGGTCATCGACGGCGGAAAACGCTATCTCAACACGGTCCGTTTCCCTTTGTGGGATTACAAGGGAGAGATCAGCGGAGTTTGTTCCATCTCCCGGGATTTCACCGAAAGGCATCGGCTTCAAGAAGCGGTCATCCAATCGGAGAAACTGGCTGCGGTAGGGAAGCTAGCGGCCAGCGTTGCCCATGAGTTGAATAATCCCCTTACCGGCATACTGACATTTGCCGAAGAGCTTAAGCTGGATGCAAAGCCCGGCGACCCCTTGTTCCCGGACTATGAGATCATCGCCAGGGAGGCCATGCGCTGCCGGCAGATCGTGGCTGATCTTTTGGATTATTCCAAGATTCGTAAGCCCCGGCGCAAGTCCATGGACATAAATCAGGCGATTGAGCGGGCCCTGTCAATAGTGCACAGGCAGGCTCTTTTCAAGGACATGAGCTTTAATCTTGAGCTGACCCCTAACCTGCCCCCCTTGGAGTTGGATTCCGCTCAGATGCAGCAGGTCTTCCTCAATCTGATAATCAATGCCGCCGAGGCCA
>JASFOZ010000002.1:0-38413 GCA_050116255.1 Desulfarculaceae bacterium | reverse complement strand
CCCAGTCCGCTGCCTATTTGGGGAAGCTTGCTCGCCCCAAACAAGACCACCACGATACCCAGGATAATCAGAAGCTCAGTGGGTCCGGGCCAGACCATGTATATTCCCTCCTTACCAACCTCTCCATCAGCACCAGCAGGTTCAGTCGTGGGACTCCTGCATCAGATGCAGAAATGCCGGCGAACGCCGGAAGGCCTCCATTGCCTCCATATGCTTGAGCCAACAGCGCCACATCTCCACCCATTGGTCAGTATGCCAAAACGCCTCCGGCTTGGTCTCTCCCTTTTCCAGCTTTTGAAATGCCTGGTATTCCTGAAAACAGGCCAGGCAAAAAGGAAACGGGACATCAGCAGATGGCGGCGCCGGTTCTTCGATGGGCATACCGCAGTGGGCGCAGCGGTGAGGGCACATACCGCAGGACATGGCACTGGCCACCGCCGCAGCCCTCCGCCTGGCCCGCGCCTTTGACTTATTTTGTTCTTTGGCTTTACGCCTTTTGAGGTCGATAACCTCGGCCATAGCAAACCTTAGTTGCACCCTGAAAAACATTACCAGGGGGCCAGTATGGAGTCAAGCCGGCAGCTAGGCGCCGGCCAGCCCCTGGGCAATGCCTTCAACCACCTGCCGGGCGGCGGCCACCGGGTCGGATGCGGTGCGGATGGGCCGGCCCACCACAATATGGCTGGCCCCCTGACTGATCGCCTTTTGGGGGGTGACAATGCGTTTTTGGTCGTCTGCGTTGTTTTCCGGACCGGGCAGCCTAATGCCCGGACATACCACCAGGGCCTCCGGTCCCAGCAACTGGCGGACATATGAGGCCTCCTGGCCCGAGCAGACCACCCCGGCGCAGCCCGCCTCCAGGGCCAGCCGCGCCCGGCGCTCAACCAGGGCGCGGGGCTGGCAGAGTTCCGGAGGGTAGCCCATGGCTTCAAGGTCTTCAGGGCCCAGGCTGGTGAGCACGGTTATCCCCAATAGACGGGTCCGGCCCAGGTCCAAGCCTTGAAAGATTCCGGCTTGATCGCAGTGGCAGGTCAAAAGGTCCACGCCCAGGGCGGCGGCGGACCGGGCCGCGCCCCGCATGGTGGCGGGGATGTCGTGCAGCTTCAGGTCCAGAAAGATGGCCCCGGCTCCGGCGGACTTCAGCCTTTGCAGCACCTGGGGACCCTGGGCGGTGAACAGCTCCAGCCCTACCTTGAAGACGCCCACCTCTGAGGCCAGCATTCTGACCAGGCCTTCGGCAGCCTCGGCGGTGTCCACGTCCAGGGCGAAGATCAGGCGTTCGCGGGGGGTCATAATAAAGCTCGCTTTCCTATAGACTTAAGGCCTTACGCTCTTGGCTCAGGACCTTAAGATCAGCTCTTGTCATTACTGCCAGACTCCGTTCACCTGGGCCCCGCAGCCGGGGCAGGAGCCCTGCTTCAGGGTGTTGGCAGACACCATAAATCCCCGGCGGCTTATCACCTTTTCCCCACACTTAGGGCAAAAGGTGCTTTCCGTATCATGCCCGGGGACGTTGCCCGCATACAGGTATTCAAGGCCCGCCTTCTTTCCGATTTCCAGCGCCTTTTCCAGTGACCGCACCGGCGTTGAGCTTGGACCGCCCTGGCTGTACTTATACCGGGGCGTGTAGGCGCTCACGTGCCAGGGCACCTGGGGGGACAGCTCCTGGGCGATGAACCCGGCCAGGTCCCTCAGTTCAGCGGGATCGTCGTTTTTGCCCGGGATGAGCAGGGTGGTCACCTCCAGCCAGATGCCGGCGGCGTGCATGCGCTTTAGGGTATCCAGCACCGGCTGCAGCCGGGCCTTGCACTCGTTTTTGTAAAAATCGTCGTTAAAGGACTTGAGGTCCACGTTGGCGGCGTGCAAAAGCCCCTCACAGGCCTGGATGCATTCCCCGGACTGGTAGCCGTTGGTTACGAACACGTTCTTCAGCCCCTGGTCCAGGGCCAGGCGCATACAGTCATAGGCATACTCAAAGTAGATGGTGGGCTCGGTGTAGGTGTAGCTGATGGAGGCGCAACCCGTATCCAGGGCCTGCTCAATGATGGCCGGGGGCTCCACCAGGGACCCGCCCGGGCCGCCGCCGGGTATGCCGCCCTTCTGCTCCCGGGGGTACTGGCTTATCTGCCAGTTCTGGCAAAAGGCGCAGCGGAAGTTGCAGCCGATGGTGGCGATGGAAAAGGAACGGGCGCGGGGCAGAAAATGGAAGAGGGGCTTTTTCTCTATGGGGTCGGGGTTGGCTGAGATGGGCTTTCCCCAGACCAGGGAATAAAGGGCGCCGTCCTGGTTTAAGCGCACCTGGCAGATGCCCCGCTTGCCCGGCTTGATGACGCAACCGTGGGCGCAGAGCCGGCAGCGCACCGTATTTTCTTCCTGGGCCTCCCAGAGCATGGCCTGATGCATAACGCGCCTCCGCAAACTAGTGCTTGCCCCCATTATATATCAAGACCAGGGGCAGTATTCACGCTCTTGGCCCCCCCGGCCCAGGCATTACCCTGTGGCTCAGACCAAAGATATTGTCAAATGGGGAATAAGTAATCCCGCCAGGCGGCATCCTTCCGCCTAAACCGGCTGGTCTCAAATCAGGCTGCGGCCGTCCATATCCGGGGGCAGTTCCACCTGGAGCAGGCTCAGGAAGGTGGGGGCCAGGTCGACCAGAGAGGCGGAAGCCTCCTGGTTAAGGGGAGGCTTGCTCTCGCTGAGGCAAACAAAGCCGCCCTCCCGGGAGTGCATGCCGGGCATGTCCGGGGGCCCCAAAACCGCACCCGCATCCAGGTTGGCCTTTAGGTCATAGCCGGTCTCAGGCTCGATGATCAGGTCCGCCGCCCTGCTCAGCTGGGGTCCCTGGTAGAGTTCCTCGCGGCGGTAGACTTTGCGCAGCAGGGGGTCGCCGGTCTGGGGATGGCTGATGCCCCCCAGCCGGTGGATGAGCTCGTCCCGCAGGTCTTCGTATGGCTGCCCCGGCTCCACAGAGCCGTGCTCCTCGCGCCCCTTGAGGTTGATATACACCCGGCCCGGCACCAGGCTGTAAGCGGTGCTCTCGGGGTGCATATTGATAAGCTCTCTTTTACCCCGGGCGAAGATAAGATAGCCGTTCTCTTCCAGCCAGCGGTTCACATAGATGAGGTTGCGGGTGTCGCTGAAGCCGTGCTCGCTGACCAGGGCGAATATGCAGTCGCCCGGCAAATGCTCCCAAAGCTCGCCCAGGTAGGAATCCAGGCGGCGGTAGAAGGCGGCGCAGTCCTGGGCCAGGTCGCCGGCCTCTTGGCTGCGGCTGAAGACGTTCCAGAAGAAATGATTCAGCCGGTCGCAGGCGCTTATATTGAGCTGGAAAAAGTCCCAGGTCTCCATACGCATCAGCTCAAAGGTGGCCGCAAAACGCCGGCTCATGGTGAGGCCCAGGTCCTCCAAAAAGGCGGCGGTGTCGCTGGCGGCAAGGCCCATCTGGGGGCCGATCCGGTAGTCGAGCTCCATCAGCCGGGGGGCCAACTCCACCGGATAGGTGGCCTTGGCCAGGTCGGGGCTCAGCTCGCAGGCCACCATGATGCCGTTCAGCTTATGGGGGGGATAGGTCAGGGGCACATTAACCACCCCCACCCTCTTGCCGGCCTGGCTTAGAATCTCCCATATAGGCGGATAAGAGAGGTCGTTGGAAGAGGGGATGTGGACGGTGAAGGGGTTGGGTTCCCTGTCCACGAATCCAAAGACCCCATGTTTTCCCGGCCCCACGCCGGTGGCGTAGGTGGCCCAGGCCGCCGAGGCGTCGGTGGGAATAATGGAATCCAAAGGCGCCAGGTTGCCCTGTTTGAACAGGCGGGCCAGGTTGGGCATCACTCCGGAATTGGCGGCCTGGGTGGCCAGGGCCAAGGGCATCCCGTCCAGGCCCAGCACAAACAAACGCTCCTGAGGCTGAGTGCGCCGGAAAAATCTCTTTATAAAGCCCACTTACACCCCACAATCAAAGGCAAATCATAAAGGCCAACTTTATCGTCGCCAGTATAGCAAGTCAAGGGCCGGGCCACAAAGACCCAACTCTCTATGTGCCAAATAATCGCCAGCCTTGACTTGCTCCCCCTCTATGGTAAAAAGCTGGAATCTTGGTATGTTGATTGAGATGCCTTGCCTGGTTAAGTCTACGGCAGCCCTCATCGCGGCGAGGAAATTCCCATGGATTACAAAGACACTCTGAATCTGCCCCAAACCAAATTTCCCATGAAGGCCAACCTGCCCCAGCGGGAGCCGGAGCTGCTGGCCCGCTGGGAGGAGATGGGCCTCTACCACCGGCTGCGCCAGCAGTCGCAGGGCCGCCCCCAATACATCCTGCACGACGGCCCCCCCTATGCCAACGGCTACATCCATATGGGCACCGCCCTGAACAAGGTGCTCAAGGATATGATCGTCAAGAGCCGCCAGATGGCCGGTTGCAACGCCGATTATGTGCCTGGATGGGACTGCCACGGACTGCCCATAGAGCATGAAGTGGACCTGAAGCTGGGAGACAAGAAAAAGGGCATGACCCAGGGCGATGTGCGCCGGGCCTGCCGGGCCTATGCCGACAAGTTCATTGACATTCAACGGAATGAGTTCAAGCGCCTGGGCTGCATAGGCCACTGGGAAGACCCCTACCTGACCATGTCTTATGATTATGAGGCCATAATCGCCTGGGAGTTTGCCCGCTTTTTCCTGAACGGCTCCGTGTACCGCTCCAAGAAGCCCATCTACTGGTGCAACTCCTGCCGGACCGCCCTGGCCGAGGCTGAGGTGGAGTATGACGACCACACCAGCCCCAGTATCTATGTGGCCTTCAAGGTAACTGACGACCTGGCGGCAAAGTACCCGGAGCTTAAGGGGCTGGATACCTATCTGGTCATCTGGACCACCACCCCCTGGACCATTCCCGCCAACCTGGCCGTGGCCGCCCATCCTGATTTCGAGTATGTGGCGGTCAAGCACCAGGGCAAGGCCTACATCATGGCCGCCCGCCTGGCGCCGCTGTGTATGGATACCTTCGGCCTTGAGGGCTGGGAAACCGTGGCCAAGATCGATCCCCGGGACATCGAGGGACTCAAGGCCAGGCATCCTTTATATGACCGGGAGTCGGTGGGGGTGCTGGCCGACTACGTGACCCTGGAGGCCGGCACCGGCCTGGTGCACACCGCCCCTGGGCACGGCCGCGAAGACTATGAGACCGGCCTGGCCTACGGCCTGGACGCCTACTCGCCCCTGGACGATGACGGCTGCTTCACCGAGGAGGTGGAGTTCTTCGCCGGCCAACAGGTCTTTGAGGCCAATGACAAGGTGGTGGCCAAACTCAAGGAGACGGGATCGCTTATGGCCAGCGAGGACATCACCCACTCCTATCCCCACTGCTGGCGCTGCAAAGAGCCGGTGATCTTCCGGGCCACCCCCCAGTGGTTCATCTCCATGGAGGAGAACGGGCTGCGCCAAAAGACCCTCAAGGCCATCAAGGATGAGGTGGCCTGGGTTCCCAAGTGGGGGCGCGAACGCATCTACAGCATGATCGAAAACCGCCCGGACTGGTGCATCAGCCGCCAGAGGGACTGGGGCGTTCCCATCATCGTCTTCCTCTGCGACGCCTGCGGCGAGGCGGTTCTGACCCAGGAGATGGCGGAAACGGTGATGGAGCGGTTCCGCAAGGAAGGGGCCGACGCCTGGTTCGACTACGATGTGGCCGAACTCCTGGGGCCGGACGCCGCCTGCCCCCATTGCGGAGAAAAGGCCCTTTCCAAGGAGACCGATATACTGGATGTGTGGTTCGACTCCGGCTGCAGCCATGCCGCGGTCCTGGAGCCCCGCCCGGAGCTGCACTGGCCGGCGGAGCTCTATTTGGAGGGCAGCGACCAGCACCGGGGCTGGTTCCACAGCTCGCTCCTTTGCGCCATGGGCACCCGGGGGCATCCCCCCTACAAGATGGTGCTAACCCACGGCTTTGTGGTGGACGGCGAGGGGCACAAGATGTCCAAATCCCGGGGCAACGTCATTCCACCCCAGAAGGTGATCAACCAGTACGGCGCCGAGATACTCAGACTCTGGGTGGCGGCCGAAGACTACACCGACGACATACGCATCTCCCAGGAATTTTTGAGGCAGTGTTCAGAAGCCTACCGCCGCATCCGCAACACCATGCGTTTTATGCTCGGCAACCTAAGCGACTTTGATCCCTCCCAGGACCTGGTGGCTATAGAGGACCTGGCCGGGCTGGACCGGCTCATGCTGCACCGGCTGCAGGAACTCATCGGCCGGCTGCGAAAGGCCTATGACGAGTTTTCCTATCACGTGGTCTATCACGCCCTGCACAACTACTGCGTGGTGGACTTGAGCAACTTCTACCTGGACATCATCAAGGACCGTCTCTATACCAGCGCCGCTAAGGGCAAGGCCAGGTGCAGCGCCCAGACCGTGCTCTATACCACCCTGATGGCCATGGTCCGGCTTATGTCCCCCATCATGAGCTTCACCGCCGAAGAGATCTGGGACCATCTGCCCGATGCGGCCAAGGATGAGCCCAGTGTTCACATGACCCAGTTTCCCGAACCGGACCCGTCCCTAAAGGATGAAGAGTTGGCCCGGAAATGGGAGCGGCTCCTCATGGTGCGCGGCGAGGTGAATAAGGCCCTGGATACGGCCCGTAAGGAAAAAGTGGTGGGCAACTCCCTGGAGGCCAGGCTGGAGATAGCCGCCGAAGGCGAGCTCAAGGAATACCTGTCGCGGATGCTGGACACCCTGGCTGAAATTACCATGGTAAGCGAGCTGACCCTGGTGGATGAATTGGATTCCGGCTCCATGGTCAGTGAGGATGTGCCCGGACTTCGGATGAAGATCACCCCCACCACTTTTGCCAAGTGCCCCCGCTGCTGGAAGCACCGGCGCGAGGTGGGTGAGGGTCAAGAGATCTGCCACGGCTGTCAACAGGCCCTGGAGGAATCAGGCCAAGCGGGTTAGCTGCGCGCAAGCGCGCGGCAGCGCCCCAAAACCTGTCCGCAGAAAGGAGCTTCGGCCTTGGGGGAGCGGCTTAAGAGGCTGGCAATCGTCGCCCTGGTGGTGGTGGGCCTGGACCAATTGACCAAGGCCCTGGCAGTGCATTACCTAAGCCCCCTGGGCGGCTATACCATAATACCCGGCATCTTTGACCTGCGCCTGGCCTTCAACCAGGGCGCCGCCTTTAGCCTCTTTTCCGGCTGGCCCCAGGCCCACTGGCTGTTGGCGGGCATATCCGTGGTAGCCCTGGGTGTGGCCATATGGATCGTGCTGGGGCGCCCCGGCCGCAACCGCACCGTGCAGGTCTGCATCGGCCTGATCTGCGGCGGGGCGGTCAGCAACAACCTGATCGACCGCCTGCGCCTGGGCCGGGTCATAGATTTTATGGACCTGCACGCCGGCGACCTGCACTGGCCCACCTTCAACCTGGCCGATTCGGCCATAACCCTGGGAGGTCTCTACCTGGCCTGGCTTCTGTTGCGGGGCAAGGTTTGAATACCTGCGGAGCATATCCATGCACCCCATCCTGTTGAAGCTGGGGCCCATAACCATCCACACCTACGGGGCCCTCCTGGCCCTGGGTGCCGCCCTGGGCCTCTGGCTGCTGAACCGCCTGGCCCGAAAGTCCGGCCTGGACCCGGAAAAGATGGGCACCCTGGCCATATGGGTCCTCATCTCCGGGCTGGTCGGGTCCCGCATCGCCTTTGTGGCCATCGAATACAAGCATTTTGCCTCCAATCCCTTGCGCATGTTCTACATCTGGGACGGCGGCCTGGTCTTTTACGGAGGCGTGGCCGCAGCCCTGGTGGTGGGCCTGTGGCTGGCCCGCCGCTGGCGCATTCCCCTGCTGCCCACGCTGGATTGCGCCGCCCCCGCCCTGGCCCTGGGTCAGGCCATCGGCCGCTTCGGCTGTTTTGCCGCGGGCTGTTGCTACGGCAAGCCCTGGGAAGGCTGGTGCGCGGTGGTGTTCAGGGACCCCCACACCCTGGCCCCTCCGGGCGTGCCCCTGCACCCCACCCAGCTTTATACCGCTGCCGCCCTATTCGCCATTTTGGGGATATTGCTCTGGTTCCGGCCCCGGCGGCGTTTCCCGGGCCAGATATTTTTCAGCTACGGCCTGCTCCACGGCATAGCCCGGTTTATCATCGAGCAGTTCCGGGGTGACTGGCGCGGCGAGCCCTTGATGCCGGGCCTGACCCCCACCGGAGCTTTCGCCCTGGCCCTGGCCATATTCAGCGCTATCATGTTGATCTACCTAGCGGTTAAATCTAAACAGGAGAAAGGACCTCATGGAGTTTCCCCCGGATCTTAAATACGGAGCCGATCACCTCTGGATTCGCGAACTGGAAGATGGCAAGGTAACCCTGGGCGTCACCGATTTCGCCCAGGACCAGTTGGGCAAGGTAGTCTTTGTGGAACTGCCTGCTGTGGGCGATGCCTTGCAGGCGGGCAGCGAGATGGGCGCGGTGGAAAGCGCCAAGAGCGTCAGCGACCTGATTAGCCCGGTCAGCGGTGAAGTCGTTCAGGTGAACGAGTCCCTGGAGGATGAGCCCGCCACTATCAACCAAGACCCCTACGGCAAAGGCTGGCTGGTGCAGGTGCGGCTGGAAGGCGGCCTGCCTGCGGAGCTGCTCAGCGCCGAGGAGTACCAAAAGCAGGCCGGCTGAGGCGGGCCTGCCCCTGGAGAGTACATATGGATTACGCCCTGCTGCCAGATAGCCTTAGGCAAGCGGCGGAGTTTCACGGCCACCTCTGCCCGGGCCTCATGATCGGCTGGCGCGCCGCCCTGGCCGCGGCCCAGGCCCTGGAGCTGAGCCCTTCCCCGGACGAGGAGGTGGTGGCCGTGGTGGAGAACGACTCCTGCTCAGTGGACGCCTTCCAGTGGCTTTTGTCCACCACCTTTGGCAAGGGTAACCTCAAATGGCTGGATCACGGCAAGCAGGCCTTCACCGTCATTGACCGCAAACAAAACCGGGCGGTACGCGTCTACTTTAGGGGCGACCACCTCAAGGACAAGCGCCCGGACGGCTCCACCGACCGCGAGGCCTATATGAAGGCGCTCTTGAGCGCGCCGGACGAGGAAATTCTGGAAGTGCACCAGGTGGAGCCCCTGCCCCCGGATCCGGCCCGTATCGAGCCCTCCCTGCCCTGCGCCCGTTGCGGTGAGGCCACCCAAAAGAGCAAGACCGTGTCTGACGGCGACCGGGTCCTCTGCCGCCCCTGCGCCCGGGAGCTTGGGTTATGAGCGCCTTGGCCAGGCTTTTTTTCGAGGCCGGCATGCTGAAGAAGATGCGCCGCACCGGCTACCCCTTTTTGGGCTCAGGCGGCGAGTCAGTGGCAGACCACTGCTTTCGCGCCGCCCTGCTGGGGTATCATCTGGCCCTCACCGACCCCGAGTTTGACGCCACCCGGGTGGCCCTGATGCTGTTGCATCATGACCTGGCCGAGTCCCGTACCGGCGACCTCAATTACATGAACAAACGCTATGCCAAGGCTGACGAAAAAAAGGCCACTGAGCACCAGGTGCGGCACTTGCCCCCGGAAAACGCCGAGGCCATAAAGGCCCTGACCCGGGAGTTCAACCAGGGACAGACCAACGAGGCCAAGCTGGCCCACGACGCCGATCAGTTGGACCTGATCATTGAACTGAAGGAGCAGCAGGACCTGGGCAACCCCTATGCCAAGCACTGGATTCACTACGCCCTTTTGCGCCTCCAGACCGAACCGGCCAAGCAGATGGCCCAGGACATCCTGCAGACAGACTGGACCGACTGGTGGTTTGAAAAGCGCACCGACCTCTGGGCGCCTGGCAACAACAACGAGTAAAACTACGACGGCGGTTTAGGTGGCTCTAGGTGGTTAACTTAGGTTGTCAAGTGGGTCACCTTATTACTTCACCTTAGGCTCGAGGTAACGTCACCCTTTTTCAGGGCAGGAAAAGGCGAGCTGTCTGGAGCACCGGCAATTTGGTTGTGCAAATTCCAACAATATCAATAAGTAAATAACTTTTTGCCCAAAAAACGAGGCTAAATAATTGGCATAAGGCGCCCGATACCTTATGCCAATGTTGATGCTATTTCTTTTTCTTGATGGTTTCCACCACGGCGGTGGCTTTACGGCGTTGCGCATCTTTCACAGGAATGAACTGACCATTTCGTGCATCTCGGCCGACTTTGAAACTCTTCTTTTTACTCATAGCAATTTCTCCAGTAGCAGCCATTAATTGGTTGCCGCAGAGACTCTCGGCATGATACACGATAAGAGTAAGGTCTTTCGTCTATTCGGGCCATGCTGTGGTCTCCATAGGCGTTTGCGACCGTGGCTGCTAGTTAAGGTCGCGTTGAAAGCCACTCATTGCCGTGAGTGGCTTTCTTTTTTAATTTGCAAACATCTGTTTTACTTCTCCGTGCCCCACCTGCCGGGCAAGTATCCGGTAGTTGTTGTTTGCGTAGCGTACCCTTCCCGCCACAACGGCAGGATGCACGTCCGCCTGCCTTGCAAGCGCTCTCACATCAACAAGCCTGGCAGTATCTTTAGCAGGATGACTTTCCCAAAGCTCACTGGGAATCAGTGCTTCGTTTGCCGCCATGTCCGCTTCTTGCTCGATTTCATCAAGCGAGGTGCTCAAATCAAGGTCATCAATAATGCAATTGCCCTCTGTATATTGGACATGTCCATTTATTAGGTGCGCCAGTTCGTGAAGCAAAGTGAACCAAAAGTTATCCAAACGGTCATATCTTAGAGTCATGCCTATTACGGGTGTATGCTCATCAGAGAACAACACTGCGCCATCCAAATAGGTCCTCTTAAAATGGGGAGCCACAACTAATTTAATTCCGTTGAGAGCCAGATATTCCTTTGCTTTCAGCGGGCCATCGGGAAAAACGCTTAATCGGGCTACTCGCTTTAGAAATCCTTTATCCAATTCTTGTGGATCAAATTTGTTGGCCACTCCAACAGATTTAGCCTCGACCAATACTTGCAGCAGCCAGGCCTGAACAGCGAAATGATCGTCTTTGGGGCTCCGGCGGGTGCCCTGCCTTAAACATGCGGCGTTCTCATAAAAATTTGATACCCCCGCCAAAGCCACCAATTCGCGGACTATCTCCTCTTGCTGGGTTTTAGGGTCAAAGCCCGCTACCAACCCGCGCTGAACGATTTCGTTAACAGGGAACCTTTGCCACTCGACCTCTTCTCCGTCCTCTGGGAAAAATGCATCTTCCTGGATTAAGACTTCCGCTGGTATACGAAGGCCAGCTTTTAATGCGCGAATCATCGAAAGCGTCAATGGCCGTTTACCACTCAACACCTCAGAAACCTTGGACCGGCTGCCGATGAACGGCACCAAATCGGCTTGCTTCAACCCCTTCTGGTCCATGATGAACTTGATCGCCTCAATTGGAGAAGGGGGGGGAACAGGATGGTGCTCTTCTGCATAAACCTGCACCAGGGTGAGTAGCACATCAAGTTCATCACCTTCAGGAGTTCCGGCTTCGGCTCCCCAAAGAGCCTCGATGCGGCTCAAAGAAGCATCATAGTCCTGTTCGGTTTTAACAGGGCGGATATTCATGCTTCACCTCCGAAGGGTTAATTTTGTTATAGTCCTTGTGTCGTCCAAACCATTTCACGAATGCGGCTTGCCAATTAAAGTCAATTCCCGCAATCAGCCTGAAATGATTTCCCTTGATGTTGAACACCACAATATCACCTTTAATCAGATCAGCGCTTCCAAACACCTCTTTTAGTTCGCCAAAGTGCTTGAATTTGTTTCCTTTTATCAGTGCCACCCAAGACCTTAGCGCGCCAGCGGCTTCAGGGTAACAGTCACAATACGCGTTGATGGTTTTAGGCGTCACAACTCTCATGACTTTATTATAGTTCCCAATTTGGGAATGTCAACAGTGTTCCCATTTTTATCTATTGTGATGTTTGGGCTGTGGCCAAGCGATACGAAAATTATTCATTCGTAAGTTGTTATGCGGCAGGAACTAATCGCCATTGGCAACGAAATCATGCCAAGAAATGAGATAGACCTTAACCCTGTGTTAGCAAAAATGACAAGCGCAGAGATGAGCGGATTCCACCTCGCGCAGGGGGGGCTCCTGGTCTTTGCAGATCTGCTGCACCTTGGGGCAGCGGGTGTGGAAGCGGCAGCCGCGAGGCGGGTTGATGGGGCTGGGCACGTCCCCTTTCAGGGGCGGAACCACGTAGCGTTGTTTGGGATCAGCCACCGGGGCGGCGGCGGCCAGGGCCTCGGTGTAGGGATGCACCGGCGGCTGGCCGAACCGGGCCGCCGGGGCCACCTCCACGATCTTGCCCAGATACATGACCGCGATACGGTCGGAGAGATGGCGGACCACGGACAGATCGTGGGCCACCAATATATAGGTCAGCCCCAATCGCTGCTTCAACTCCAGGAGCAGGTTGAGCACCTGGGCCTGGACCGAAACATCCAAGGCGCTCACAGGCTCGTCCGCCACCACCAGCTTGGGCCTCAAGGCCAGGGCCCGGGCGATGCCGATGCGCTGGCGCTGGCCGCCGCTGAACTGGTGGGGATAGCGCCGGGCATGCTCCGGCCGCAGCCCCACCTCTGTCAGCAGGCCTGAGACCTTTTCCTGGATCTCCCGGGCGCGCACCCCGCCGTGTATGTGAAAAGGTTCGGCCAGAATAGAACCCACGGTCAGGCGCGGGTTAAGAGAGGTCATGGGGTCCTGAAAGACGATCTGCATCTGCCGCCGCAAAGGCCGCAGCCGCCGCCGGCTCAGCCGGGTTATATCCTGACCGGCAAAGAAGACCTGGCCGCCGCTGGGGCGGAGCAGCCGGAGTGCCAGCCGGCCCAGGGTGGACTTGCCGCAGCCGCTTTCGCCCACCAGCCCCAACACCTCCCCGGCCTTTAGGGCAAGGTCCACCTGGTCCACTGCCGACAGCCTTTGGCGCTTGGTGCCCATGAAGCCGGTGCCCACCTTGAACTCCTTGCTAAGGCCCTTTAGCACCAAGAGCTCGTTAGGTTGCGCTTCCGGCTGGGTCATGCCGCCCACCTGGATTTCTTATAGGCCCAGTCATGATGCAGAAAACAGCGCACCCGGCGCCCTGGGGCCACCTCCACCAGGGCGGGGGAGGCCTCTTGGCAGCGGGAAAAGACCTGGGGACAGCGGTCTGAGAAGGCGCAGCCCTTGGGCAGATCCTCCAAGGGGGGCACCACCCCTTTGATGGTGGGCAGCAGGGTGCCGGCCTTTTGGGCCCGGGAGGGCAGGCAGGACATCAGCCCCATGGTGTAGGGGTGCAGGGGTTCGCTGAATATGTCGTCAACCAGGGCCTCTTCCATTAAAAGCCCGGTGTACATAACCGCCACCCGGCGGCAGGTCTGGGCCACCACCGCCAGATTGTGGGTTATAAGCAGCACCGAGGCCCCGCTTTGCTCCTGGAGTTTCTGCAAAAGCCCAAGAATCTGGGCCTGGATGGTCACGTCCAGGGCGGTGGTGGGCTCGTCGGCGATGATAAGCTGAGGCTCCATGATCAAGGCCATGGCGATCATCACCCTCTGCCGCATGCCCCCGCTGAGCTGATGGGGAAAGGCCTTGGCCCGGCGGGCGGCGTCCGGGATGCCCACCCGGTCCAGGGCCTCCACCGCCTGGGCCCAGACCTGGCGGCGGGGCAGGTCTCGATGGGCCTTCAAGGCCTCGGCCACCTGCCGGCCCACGGTGAATACAGGGTTTAGAGAGGTCATGGGCTCCTGGAAGACCATGCCGATCTCCTGGCCCCGGATGGCCTGCATCGCCTTGGGGCTTAGAGACAAGAGGTCGCGGCCCTGGAAAAGAATCTTTCCCTCAGCCACCTGGCCGGGAGGAGGAACCAGGCCCATAATAGACATGGCGGTCATGGTCTTGCCGCAACCGCTTTCGCCCACCAGGCCCACCACCTCGCCTTTGCCCAGGCCCATGTCCAGACCGGCCACCGCGGCCACAGGTCCTTTGGGGCCGGGGAATAGAGTGACTAATTCCTGAATGTCTAACAGCAGTGGGTCCAATGTGTATGGGCCTTTCCGGAAAGAGATTCGGCTCTCACTGTAGCAAGGTTTTGCCGGATCGGTCCACGGCTTTTTACCGCCGGAACATGGGTCCGCTAAAACCAGCTATTTTTCTCTTGTTTAACCACGATTGTACGAGGCTCTCGGCCAAGGCCTTGTATAATTAATACCAACTATTCGTTGCTGACGCCCTTGCACCTGGCAGGAAGGGCTCAAGGTTGCCCTGACTGTCCTTCAAATAGACCCAAACCAGCGGGGAATGGATGTTCACCAAAAACCTGTTCAAGCATCTGACCCAACAAATATTGTTTCCGGATCAGGCCTTTTCCAATCGTTACCAGGCCTTCCGCTCCCTTTTGGAGCATGACAAAAAGGCCCATGATCTGATGGCCGAGTTGGAGGACTATCATCACAACCAGATCAAGGTGGACCTGAGCCGGCTGGAGCATAAATACCGCCAGCTCGCCGCCCAGGTCTCAGGGATGATCGACGACCTCAACCAGGTCGACCCCTATCGTTTCGCCGAGCTGCGTCAATATTTCCAAAAACTTGATTCCTTTGCCCGCTACCTGTTCCAGCCTCCCGCCCAAAGCGCCTCCGCCCCCTATGCCATCCCCCTGCAGGGCATTCCCTTGGAGGGGCAGGCCTTGGCCGGAGGCAAGGCCTTCAACCTGGGCATCGTTGCCAACCAGCTGGGCCTGCCTACCCCTGCCGGCTTTGTGGTCACCACCAACGCCTTTAACTATTTTGTGCAGCAAAACGTCCTCAGGGAACAGATAGATAACGAGCTGGCCAGCCTGGATATAGGCGACTCTGATTCCCTGGAGGGCGTCTCTCAAAAGCTCACCAGCGCGGTCATGGACGCAGAGGTGCCCCCGGAAATCAAGGACGAGATATTCAAGGCCCTGGAGCTTGTGTGGGAAACCGGAGGAGAAGACCTGCGCCTGGCTATGCGCAGCAGCGCCGCCGCCGAAGACACCCGCACCTCTTTTGCCGGGCAGTATGTCACGGTCCTGAACGTGGGTCCTGAGAACATATTGCAGGCCTACAAGGAAGTCATCGCCAGCAAGTACTCGCCCCAATCCCTGTATTACCGGGTGAACTATGGCTTGTCAGATGCCGAGACCCCCATGGCGGTGGTGGCCTTGGAGATGATCAACCCCCAGACCAGCGGAGTGATCTACACCAGAGGCCTGCAAGGCCCGGAAAGTGGCAACCTGGCCATACATTCGGTTTGGGGCCTGGGTGAGATGCTGGTCAGCGGGCAGGCCTCGCCCGATGTCATCCAGGTGACCCGAGAAGAACCACATGTGTTGGTGAAAAAACAACTGGGCCGGCAAGAACAGCAAATGAACCCCATACCAGGGGGCGGCACCGAAATCGCGCCACTGAACCAGGACCAGCGGGATTCCTTTTCCCTGAGCGAAGACTCCGCCCTGACTCTGGCCCAGTGGGGCATGCGCCTGGAAAATCACTACCAGACCCCGCAAGATATAGAGTGGTGCCAGGACCATGAGGGACGCCTGTTCATCCTTCAGTCCCGGCCCTTGAACCTGAAAACAGACCCATCCCAAACCCAGACCTGCGACCTGAGCAGCGTGGAGAATGAAATCATTCTGCAAGGCGGCGCCTGCGCCTCCCGGGGGATCGGCGCGGGCAGGGTGTTCAGGGTGGAGGGGGATTCTGACCTGTCCCGTTTTCCCCAGGACGCGGTGCTGGTAGGCCGCTTTGCCTCGCCCGCCGCCGCCAAGGTAATGAATCGGGCAAACGCCGTGGTCACGGATACGGGAAGCGTGGCCGGCCATCTGGCCTCAGTGGCCCGGGAATTCGGCGTGCCCATGCTGGTGGATACCGCCCAGGCCACCTCCCGGCTGGAACCGGGTGAGCAGGTCACCGTCCACGCCGACGGGCTGGCCGTTTACCAGGGCTCCCTGCCCGAGGACCTAAGCGCCCCCTGCGCCCGCCGAAACCTGACCGCTGACAGCCCTTTTGAAAAAAAGCTGCGCTATGTCATCAGCTTCATCTCTCCTTTGAACCTGGTGGACCCTGAGTCAAAGTCCTTTGTCCCTGAGGGCGCCCGGTCCCTGCACGACCTCATCCGCTTCACCCACGAAAGGGCGGTGCAGGCCATGTTTCACTCGGGCGAAAAGCGGCTGCGCAAGGGCAAGGGGGCCAAAAAACTGTCAACCTCCATTCCTATGCTCTTTTATGTGCTGGATGTGGGCGGCGGCCTGAGGCCGGAGAAGGCGGATGCCAAGGAAGCGGTGATCGAAGATGTCGTCAATCCGCCTTTAAAAGCGGTGCTCAAGGGCCTCAGTCACCCTGGAATCAAATGGGGCGATTTCACCCACTTCAACTGGGCCGAATATGACCGCATAGTGATGAGCGGAGGCATCATCAGCGCCGAGTCCACCATGCTGGCCAGCTATGCCGTGGTGTCAGGCGATTACCTTAACCTCAACCTCCGCTTTGGGTATCATTTTGTAATCCTGGACACCCTCTGCACCACCCAGGCTGAGGACAACTACATAATGTTCCGGTTTTCCGGCGGCGGCGATGATCTCTATAAGCGGTCTCTACGGGCCGAGTTTTTAAGGCAGGTGCTGGGGCGGCTGGGTTTTGAGACGGAACTAAAGAGCGACCTGGTGGATGCCAGGCTTTCCGGTCAAACGCCGGAGGAGATGGATGCGACCCTGGATATGATCGGCCGCCTCTTGGGGGCCACCCGCCTGATGGATATGTACATCAAGGATGAGCCCATGGTGGCCTCATTTGTGGAGGAGTTCATGGGCGGGCGTTACGATTTTTCGCTTGGGGATTAATGGCTGTGCGGGGGCTTCGGTCAAATAAACTGGAATCAAGCGGGGAATTGCAATTGTGAGCGATTATCAACTTACCTGGGTTACCGAGCAACTGGCCATTGGGCAGGCCCCCATGTCATATGCCGACCTGGACGCCATCAAGGGCCAAGGCGTAGGCGCCATCCTCAACCTCTGCGGCGAGTACTGTGACCTGCATGAGATCGAACAGGGCCGGGGCTTTGAAGTGTTTTACCTCCCCATACCGGATGAAACCGCCCCCGACCGGGTGGAGGTGGAAAAGGCCCTGTCCTGGCTGGAGGAGACCATGGCCGGAGGTAAAAGGGTTTTGGTGCATTGCCGTTTCGGCAAGGGCCGCACCGGAACCTTGGTGGTCTCCTACCTGCTGCAACGGGGTCTCTCGCTCAAGGAGGCGGTGAAGGCCATGAAAGGCTGCCACTGCCTGCCCACCAGTTACAGTCAATGGCGGTTCGTCAAGAGATACAAAAAAGAAAACAACCGCTGAGTTCCCGCAGCCCTCTATTACTGAATTAATAATGGGCTAGTATTCAATGCCACGCTGGGCCTTCACCCCGGACTCAAAGTGGTGTTTTTCCGCCTCCATGCGGGTGACGGTGTCAGCCATATCCAGAATCTCCTGGGGACAGAAGCGGCCGGTAAGGATCATGTGCAGCCCGGGCGGCCTATGCCGGAGAAGATCCAGCACCGCTTCCACGGGGATCAGGTCCTTGTGCAGGGCCCAGCAGACCTCATCCAATATCAGCATGTCCCAATGGCCTGATTCCGCCTCGCTCCGCGCCGTCTCCAAGGCGTCCCGGGCCTTTTGGCGGTGTGGCTCCAGATTCTGTTTCTTGCCTATCATCCCCCCTCCCAGGGAACGGACCTCAATATTGGGCACTGCCTCTATGGCCTTGATTTCACTATAGCCGCCCCCCTTGACGAACTGAATGATCAGCACTTTGAGCCCGGCCCCGGCTGTGCGCAGCGCCGCCCCCAAGGCGGCAGTGGTCTTGCCCTTGCCTGGTCCGGTGTTGACTAAAATAAGGCCTTTTTTATCAGTCATTTCCGCACCCACCTCTTTACAAGGCTGAATCTATGCTATTAATTAGGAATATCGCATATGATTCTATGCTGTCAATCTGATGAGGCTTGGACTATATTGGGCTCGGGAAAAGAGCCCTCAGACGCTCCGCCCAGTTTGAACGCCCGGAGTCAAGGAAGTGGATAAAACCTACTACGCTGAAGAACGCGAAGGACTGATCAGAGACACCGGCATGGGCCTGATCCATGTGGCCTATGGCCAGGGTGTGGGCAAAACCTCCCGCTGTATCGGCCTGGCCGTGCGCGCAGCCGGGGCCGGATTCAAGGTGCACTGGATTCAATTCATGAAGTCGGGAACGGCCAGCGAGGCCATCATCTTGAGCCAGCTTGCAGGAGTGAGTTTCAAGTGCCCGGGCAAGCACCCTTTTATATTGTCCCAAGGGCCCAACAGCATCCACTACGAGCATGCCGAGTCCGCGCTTTGGTTTGCCAAGCAGTCGGTCAAGGAGGGCGCAGACCTGGTGATCTGTGATGAGATACTTAACACCTTGATCTTCAAGGTATTGGACCTTTATCACATCCTGGACTTGATGAACCGCTGCCGGGGCCAGGCGGAGTTGATCATGTCCGGCGCCGACGCCCATCCCGCCATCATCGCCAGGGCTGACTACGTCACCAAGTTTGTACAGGAAAAGCACCCCTATTACCGGGGCCACATCGCCAGGCGGGGCATAGAATACTAGCCCGGGCAACACCCTCGCGGATGTTTCAGAGCGCCTCCTGGTCCAGCTTCACTCTCATGGGATCCAGGCCCAGCTTAGCCAGCCAGCCTTGCACCGCCTCCAGATAACGGATTAAAAACGGGCGGCTGCCACCCAGGGCCTGGCGCCCGAAATAGAAATTGACCTCCAGCAACAAGGGGCTGCCGCCCAGGGGAACCAACAGGTCCACCGCGGCCAGGTCCAGACCGGCCTCCCTGCGCAGGCGGCGGGCCAGGTCCAAGGCCGCCTTCAGCTTCTCCTGGCGGGCGTTGCGCTCCACCCTGCCGCCTTGACTGAGGTTGCTGCGGAAGTCCCCGGGCCGCCCCACGCGCCAGAAGACGTCTTCCCAATCCCCTATAAAGATGGCCCGGGCGTCCCAGCCGCCGCAATCCACATAAGGCTGGAGCACCAGGCCGGAGGGGCCGTTTTGGCAAAGGGTCGCCAGCTGCCCTTTCAGGGCGGCCAGCTCCTCAGGAGTGTGCACCAAAAAGACGTTTTTGCCCTCGCCCCCTCCGGCGCCCTTGGCCACCAGGGGGGGCCTTAGTCCGGCGGCAAGGACCTGGCCTTCTTTCCAGGCCTTCACCGCCTCCTCCAGGCTGGCATAGCTACCGGTGGGGGGATGGGGCAGCCCCAGCCTCTTGAAAAGAAGGTGATTGCCCACCTTTCCGTCCAAACTCAGATGCACAGCGGCGCGGGGAAAGTGGGGCCGGCCCAGACCTGCCACCAGCTGGAAGAGATCGGGCCGGCAGACCTGGGGCAGAATTACCGCCGCCGACCGGGCCACGGCCAGGCAGTCGTCCCGACCCAAGGGGCGCTGCGAGGTCAGAAGCCGGTTATCATCAGCCAGCAGCAGAGGATGAAAGCTCACTATGCTTTGGGGCACGGTCCCCTCCTGGCAGCACTATACCCCATCGGCAAAGCCGAGTAAAAAAGGCTTGCCCTGGCTGGCTGAGATAATAGACTAAGGCCATACCTAAATCCAAGGAGAAGGCCCATGACCCAAACGGAGATCAGCCAATTACAGCGGCGCAGCATTGAGGCGGCGGCCTTAAACGATGTTTATCAGGTTTTATTGGAGCGCCTGGGCCAGGAAGAGGCCTTGGCCATAATCGAAGAAGCGCTCACCCGAAACGCCATAGCCGGAGGCAAGGATTTCGCGGCCCAGGCCCCCCAGGAGCCCAGCCTGACCCACTTCGCCACCATCCTGGAGCGCTGGCAGCAGGGCGGCGCCTTGGACGTTGAAGATGTACACCTGGACGACAGCACCTTGTCCTTCAAGGTGACCCGCTGCGCCTATTATGACCATTACCGGTCCCAGGGCATGCCCCCGGAACTCTGCCGCCGCCTCTCCTGCTCCCGGGACTTTGGTTTTACCACCGGCTATTCCCCCCGGCTGCATCTCAACCGGCCCACCACCTTGGCCCAAGGTTCACCGGCCTGTCCTTTCAACTACATCTGGCAAGAGGAATAAAATCATGAGCCGCCCCCTAAACCTGGTGGATCTCAGCCACAGCATAAGCCCGGAGATGCCCCGGTTCGGCCCCCAGGTGCCGCCACCCCAAATCACGCCCTGGATGAGCCACGAACAGGCCAAGGCCAGCGGCAACTACCAGGGATGCACCTGTGAAGTCAGCCAGGTCAGCCTGGTCACCAGCCTGGGCACCTATCTGGACAGCCCCTATCACTTCCATCCCGGAAAAACCTCCATCGAGGGACTTGATATTGATAGTTTGGTCCTGCCCGGGGTCAAGGTGGACTGCACCCAGGCCCAGGCCGGTAGCGCCATCGGCCCAGAGGTGCTGGAGGGGATGGATATTAAAGGCAAGGTGGTGCTTTTCCACACAGGCTGGAGCAGGTATTGGCATAGCCCCCAGTATTTCCAGTTTCCTTTTCTGAGCGAAGCCACTGCCCAGGCCCTTTGCCAGGGCGGGGCCAAAATGGCGGGAGTGGATTTTCTGGTCATAGATGACACCAACGACCCTCGGCGGCCGGTTCATGTCACCTTGCTCAAGGCCGGGATCCTCATTGTGGAAAACCTCACCAACTTGGATCAGTTGCCTTCGGAAGGCTTTTTCTTTTCCGCCGCACCGGTGAAAGTGGCCAAGGCTGCGGCCTTTCCGGTCAGGGCCTATGCCTGGTGGGAGAACTCAAAAGGTTAAGACGGTGAGCTTTTCCAGGGGGTCAAGGGCTGAACCGCCCGCCTATTCAGCCTGAGACCAGGACTGGCCTCTCAGATAAAAATAAAGTATTGGGCTCCGTTATGAGTGGGCCAGCCAGCCTCAAGCCTGAGGCAGACTGACAATAAAGGTGCTGCCCTTGCCGGGCTGGCTCTCCAGCCTGATGCTTCCCTTATGATCCTCGACCACTCTCTTGACTATGGGCAGGCCCAGGCCGGTGCCCACGATCATCCTGGTGTTGGCGTCCTTGACCCGGTAGAAGCGCTGAAAGATGCGCTGGTGGTCCTCAGCCGGGATGCCGAAGCCGTTATCCTGTACGGCGATCTCCACCACACCTTCCCCGGAATGGGCGCTGACCTTGATCTCGCCGCCCTGGGGGGTGTAGCGCACGGCGTTGCTCACCAGGTTCTGAAACACCTGCATAAGGGCGCGGGCCACGCCTCGCACTGGGGGCAGTTGGGGATCGATCTCCAGGCTCAGGTTTTGCCCTTTTTCCTGGGCCGGTTCGGAGAATAGATCCACAGCCTCCTTTAGAATGGCGGCCAGATCGACCTCCTCAGGCTCTCCCAGGGCCCCGGACTCCATCTTGGCCAGATTGAGGAGGTCTTGGCTTAAATCAACGATGCCTTGGATCCGTAGCGCCGCCCGGCTGATCAGGTGGGCCTGCTTCTCGGTCAACTCCCCGGCCAAACCCCGCTGCATGGTCTGCAATTGGCCCAGCACCGACCCCAGGGGGCTGGCGATATCGTGGGCCACGGTGGAGACGTACTCGCTTTTGAGTTCGTCCAGGCGGCGCCAGGCGGTGACATCGTCGAACAAGGCCATGGCCCCCACCGGATTCCCCCGGCCGTCCCTAAAGGGCAGACAGGTCACCTGCAGGTGCACCGGCTCCTCGGCAGTGCGCAGGCTGATCTGGCACTGTATGGCGCCCTTTTTTTCCGGGTCCGGCGAGGCCAAAATCTGTTTCAGGGCCTGGATCACATCCGGACAGGGCAAAACCTCTTCCAAGGTCAGCCCCACCGGATCGCCCTCAGGCCAGGATGCCAGCCGGCGCAGGGCGGGGTTCATCAGGGCCACCTTGCCCTCCTCGTCCACCACCAGAACCCCGTTGGTCATGGATTCCACCAGAACCCGGGTGCGGCCCTTCTCCAGGGCCATGTCCTGAAGGGTGCGCACCCGCTTGAGGGCCCGCTCCACCACCATCCTCAGCTCCTGGGGCTTAAAGGGCTTGGCTATGAAATCATCCGCCCCTTGCTTCATGGCCTCCACCGCTTTTTCCAGGGTGGCGTAGCCGGTAATCACGATAAAGGCCAGGTCAGGATACTTGCTGCGGGCGGCCTCCAGAACCTCCATCCCGCTTACATTGGGCATCATTAAATCTATAAGCACCAAGTCCGGTGACTCACTCTCGATAAGCTCCAGGCCCTGTTGGCCATCCTCGGCCTCGGAGATGGTGAAGCCCTGGGGCTCCAGGACCCGCCGGCAGGCCAGGCGCAGCCTGGGCTCGTCATCGACCACCAGTATGTGGAATTTATGGTTATTACTCACGACAAAGCCTCTTGATGTTCAGACATTTCCTTCTCAAATAAAGCGCCGCCCTTGAGCCCGAACTCAGCCGGGGCTTGTGCAGGCAGGCGTACCAACAAGGTGGTGCCTTCAGGCCCGGTCTCCTTCACGGAGATACTGCCACCGTGACGCTGCATGACCCCATAGACCACACTGAGTCCCAGGCCGGTACCCCTGCCCACGGCCTTGGTGGTGAAAAAGGGGTCAAACACCCGGTTCAGGTTTTCCTCTGGTATTCCGGGGCCGGTGTCGTTGACTTCGGCATAGCGCCATCCTTGCGCATCCAAGCCCGTGACAACGGTCAGCCTGCCTTGTCCGCCCATGGCATCCACCGCATTCATGATCAAGTTCACAAACACCTGCCTGAGCAGCTTGGCGTCGCCTTGAATGGGCAGGGGCTGGGAGTGGTAGCGGGTTTGAACCTCCACGTGCAAGAACACGGCATTGTCACGTATCAGGTTGAATGAGTCTTCCACCACCTGATTCAGGTCCAGATCCTCCTGGCGGATATCACTCTGGCGGCTGTAATCCAGCATGCCCCTGACTATCTCCTGACAGCGTTCGACATCTTCCAAGATGCCGGCCAGGTCGGCTTGGGCTGGGTCTTCCTCAGGCAGGGACTCCTTGAGCAGCTCGGCAAAGACCATGATACCGGTGAGAGGGTTGTTCAGCTCATGGGCCAGACCAGCGGCCATCCGCCCCAGGCTGGCCAACTTGTCCGACTGCACCACCTGCAAGCGGGCCTTTTCCACCTGGTCTTCCATGCGCAGGCGTTCGCGCAAATCGGTGAATATGCCCACCGTAGCCACCGGCTTGCCCTCGCGGTAAACATAGGCGGCGTTGACCCGCCCGGGCACCTTCTCACCGCTGCGATGCCGCGCAAAGGTGCGTACGAAAAGGGCCTGTCCCTCGTTTTCAGCCAGGGTGCGGTTGATACGCCGCAGCTCTTCTTCGTCGGTGATAATATCCAAACGCCTGCCCACCAGCTCTTTCACGTTATAACCCAGCACCCGCTCCACGCTGCGGTTGACGAAAATTATCTTACCGTCCAAATCAGCGGCTACCAGGATGCCTACCAGAGAATCCAAAATGCGGCTCAAGAATTCATTGGCTTCCTTCAGGTTGTTCTCCAGCCTTTTGGCCTCGCTCACGTCCCGGATGGATTCCACCACCCCCCAAATCTGGCCCAGTCCGTCGGTGAGGGGCGTAAGATGTACTTCCTCGGTGACTTCCCTTCCTTGGCGGTTTGTGTATTGGTGCAGGTTGAAACAATCGCGCCGCCCTTTGAGGGCCTCTTGAAACTGGCAGCGGTCCCGGGGGCAGGGTTGCTGGCTGTTGTGAAATACCTGGTGGCAGCGTTGGCCCAAAACCTGGTTTCGGGTAACTCCGTAGCGTTGCAGAAAACACTGATTGACCTCCCTAACCGCCATGTCGCGGTCCAGAACTAAGCTGGCAAAGGGCGAAAGGTCAAAGACGCTTTGGTAAAATTCCTGGTTTAAAGGAAGCTGGGGGTCTGGTTCCAGTGCCATGGTCCTACTCCGGGGCGCTGAACTCGCGGGCCAGACCCTTGAGGGCCTGCCCGGAGGCCTCAGGGGTCACGGCCAAAAACAAAGAGTGAACCGCCGCCGCCATGGCCCTGGGCGCCACTTCCACCCTTTGCAGTGCGGAAAGCGCTGCGGCGGCGATCCCATAGCGGTCTCCAAAATGGGGACCCTGCAAGTGGATCAGGCTGGCCGGTAAAAAGGTACCGGTTGCAGCCCAGCCCGACCACCTCAATCCTGCGGCAAGATCAATGGCTCCATCCTCCCGGGTGCAAATCTGTATAAAAAAAATATCCCCCCGGGTTTGAGCGCTTACAAAAGCTGCCTCTTGTTGGAGCTTGTTATTAATTAGGGCCGAGCCTGTTTTTCCCAAATGGCTTAAGGCGCATTGGGCCCGGATGAGTGCATACCCCGGCTTGGCCTCGAGCCCGTATGTCCTTATGGGATGTTCGGCATACACGGCCACGGTCTCTCCCTGCCAACCACCCTCATGTCTGGGAACCTGAACCACCTCCAGCCTGGCCTGGGCCGGGGAGGCCCCGGGAGGCAGGCCCAGGGCGCTAGATAGGGCGGCCACCGCCCCTGGGCAGGCCTCTACCTCCAGGAAGGCCACCAGGGCGGAATGGGAAGTTCCCATTGCCGCCGGGGTTATTCCTTGTTCGCCCAGCGCGGTCACTGCCGCCGCCGCCAAGCCCAGGCTCTTATCTCTGGGGTAAAGGGTGATGGCTGCCACATGGGGAGTCACCTCAAAATCAGGCAGCCTGGATTTCTGAACCGTCTCCGCGAGCAAAGAATGAACCCGCTTTACTTCCGCCGAGGCCACCGCCAAGCAGGCCTGAAACCTGTTATTACTGGAGGCGGCCACGGCAGCAAAAGCCAGATTAATTTGCCTTCTGGCCAGGGCCTGAATAAGAGCGGCCAAGGTTTTTAAGCCATGGCTTTGCAGAGTCAGCAGGCTGAGCCCGCCGCTTACCTTGAGACCGCTTATGGCCGCTGATGACATAGGCCAGACAGCGCCTTATTAATCAAAGGGCTAAGGTAAAAGATCAGCCACCATGTCCATGAGTTTGGCCATGTCCACCGGCTTGGGCATATACTCGTCAGCCTGCATGCGCATGCCGTCCTGGTGGGAATAGCTGGTCGAGTTGACCGCCGAGCCCACGGCGGTGAGCATCAAAATCGGGATATCCTGGTAGGCTGGATCGCCTTTCAATTCTTCGCAGACCTGGTAGCCGTCCTTGCGGGGCATCATAACGTCCAGGATCACCAGATCCGGACGCCTTTTCTTTATACTTTCCCAGGCCTCCACCCCGTCGTAGGCCTTGCCCGCCTCAAGGCCCTTGGCCTCCAGGTTCATGGACACGGTCTCCACCAGGTCGGGATCGTCGTCCACGACCAGGACGTATCTGGCATCGGCCATTTGCTCCTCCTTGCTTGATCCGCGTCGCCCATCAGCCTGCGCCGGTCGGCTCTGCGTTTATGCCTGGGCTCATAGGCCCGGGCTTTTCATAACTGCGGGTTGCCGGCCCCTAATCCTAACCCTGACAGGCCTTACACCTGGGGCCGGGGCAACAGGCCCGAACGATCCATGATCTCGGGCATCTTGTGTTCCCACTCGATGGCCATGATGTGCACTCCGGCCACGCCCTCAATCTCCTGCATCTGCTGGATCTGTTCCAGCAAAAACTTGACACCCTCTTCGGCCTGCTTTTCCTTGGGTGCGCCCTTGATGCGGTCCACGATCTCCTTGGGTACGTCCATGCCCGGCACCTTGGTGGCCATGTAATTGGCCATGCCCCCGCTTTTCAAGGGAGTGAGGCCGGCCAGAACCTTGGTCTTCTCGGTCAGGCCCATGTCCACCGCTTGTTTCATGTACTCCTTGAACTTATCCATGTTGTAGATGCACTGGGTCTGGATGAAATCCGCACCCGCAGCCACCTTCTTGGCCAGGCGCAGCACCCTCAGCTCAAAGGGGTCGCCAAAGGGGTTGGCGGCGGCGCCGATGAACAGCTTGGGGGCGCCCTTAAGCTCGGCTCCGCCTAAGAACTTCTCCTCGTCGCGCATCTTCTTGACCATGGCCACCAGCTGGATGGAGTCGATATCGTGCACATTGGCCGCCTGGGGGTGATCTCCGAAACGGGGATGATCTCCGCTCAGGCAGAGCAAGGTGCTGATACCCAGGGCGGCGGCACCCAGAATATCGGACTGCATGGCCAGGCGGTTGCGGTCCCGGCACACCATCTGATAATTGGGCTCCAGCCCCATCTCTTTTATTATCAAGGAGGTGGCCCAAGAGGACATGCGCACCATGGCGGTCTGATTATCGGTTATATTCACCGCATCCACGATGCCCTTGAGGTGTTCGGCCTTTTCCCTGACCACATCGGCGTCGCAGCCCCGGGGCGGTCCCAACTCCCCTGTAACCGCAAAGTGGCCGGCCTCAAGGACTTTCTCCAGGTTGCTTTGGCTTTTCATGACAGCAGGTCCTCCCTCACAATCTTGCGGGGCCCGCCGTCACGGGCCGCACGCCAGTCCTTGGGCTCCATAATCTGAGAATAGAGATCCGTGCGGCCCAAGGCCTTGAGCCGGTCCCAGATGAGCTGCCAGGCGCAGTCCACGTTGGGGTCTATCTCGCATTTGCCCTGGGTGGAGCCTCCACAGGGGCCGTTGAAGATGCGCTTGCTGCAGCGGGCCACCGGACAGATGCCGCCGGTGTAAGCCAGCACGCAGTCGCCGCAGCCCTGGCAGCGTTCGGCCCAGACCCCCTGGCGCTCGCTGGCGCCCATAAAGGTGGTGTTGACCATGGGGTATACGGGCTTGTCTTTATAGCGCCCGGCCACGGTCTGCACCCCGCAGCCGCAGGCCATGGAGCAGACCGCATCGTATTGGTCGATGCTGCGGGCCAGTTCCTCCACATATTCGGGATCGCATTGGCGCTCCAAAGTCAGCTCGTCGATCTGAAGCTTCTTGCCCTCTTTGAGAAAGGCCATGCTCAGCGCCGAAGCCAAAATACCCACTTCCTTACGCCCGCCGGCATAGCAGACGGTCACGCACTCGTTGCAGCCCAGAAGCAGAATCTTGCTGTAGGGGGCCACATACTCCATGATCTCTTCGATCGGCTTTCTTTCCGCTGTGATCATGCTATTTTTCCTTTCAGGCCGCGGCTTTTTTGGCCCCTGCCACCACGGGATTGGGGCCGAGTTCGCGAACCTGCTCGGTGAATTCGGTAGCCACGCGGGCGAACTCCTGGCCTTGGCCGGCGCTCATAAAGGCCAGGCGCACCCTGTCTTGGCCTATGCCAATAGCCTCCAGGAGTTCCTGCACATAGGCAACCCGCTTTTTAGCCCTCAGGTTTCCGTTGACAAAGTGACAGTCGCCCTCCAGGCAGCCGGCCACCAGCACACCGTCGGCACCCCTTTGCAGGGCCCGCATTATGTGCAGGGTGTCCACCTTGCCCGTGCAAGGCACTTTAACGATCTTGACATTGGCGGGATAGGCAAGCCGCAAGGTGCCGGCCATGTCCGCCGCAGTATAGGCACAATAGTGGCAGGCGAAAGCCACGATAACCGGCTCGAACCGTGCCATCACAGCACTCCTTCCAGCAAGGCGTCGGTGCGTTCCATTATCTGGTCGTCACTGTAGCCCTGCAACTGAATGGCCTTGGCCGGGCATTCGGCGGCGCATACGCCGCAGCCCAGGCATCGGGCCGGGTCTATCTCTGAATAGCCGTCTGCATTGATAAAGGGAACCGCAAAAGGACAGGCCCGGACGCAGACCAGGCAGGAGGCGCAGAGTTCGGGAGTGACCTTGGCCACCCCCCCTTCCAAAGCCAGGCTCTCCCGGGCCAGCACCGTCAGGGCGCGGCCGGCGGCGGCCAGACCTTGGGTCTGGGATTCGCTGAGGGATTTGGGCGCCAGCACCGAACCGGCCAGAAAAACGCCGGGTATCGGAGAATCCACCGGTTTGAGCTTTACGTGCTCCTCCAGCATAAATCCGCCCTCTCCCCGCTGCAGCCTGAAGATCTCCGCCAGCTCCTCGGTGTCTTCGTCAACCGCCACCTGGGGCACTGACAGCACCAGGGCGCTGGGGTTTACGCTCAAGGGGCGTTGCAGGATGGGGTCAATAAACTGCACCCTAAGCCCTTCGGAGCCTGGTTCCACCTGGGGCGGGTCCTCAGGGGTGTAGCGCACGAACAAGACGCCTTGCTCCCGGGCCTGGCGGTAGGCCTCCTCAGCCACATAGGGCATGCGCATGTCCCGGTAGAGCACGATAATCTGGGCGTCGGGGTTGAGTTCCTTGAGCCAAAGGGCGTTTTTCACCGCGCCCCGGCAGCAGATGCGCCCGCATAGGGGGTTTTCTTCGTTTCGCGAGCCCACGCACTGGATCATGACCACGGTCTGCAACAGGGCGTCGCTGCCGTCGCCCTTGGCCAAAAGCTGCTCCAGCTCCAGCTGGGTCATGACCTTGGAGTCCTTGCCATAGAGGTACTCGCTGGGCTGATAGAGGCGGGCGCCGGTGGCCAGGATGGTGACCCCGTGTTTGAGCTCCTGGTAATAAAGGCCGGGTCCGGACTGCACGCCGGTGGTGAAATCTCCCAGTTGACCCTCATGATCCACCACCAGGGCCTCGGTTATGACCTCGATGCGGGGATGATCCTTCACCCGCTGGATGAGTCCTTCCAGAATGGGCTGCACCGGCGCGCCTTCCAGGCTGCGCCTTAGGCCTTTGCGAAGGCCGCCCAGCTCCTTTTCCCTTTCCACCAGGTAGACTTGGGTCCCTTGGCCGGCCAGGGACAAGGCTGCGGTCATGCCGGCGGTGCCGCCGCCCACCACCAGGGCCTTTTGGTTAATGGGCTGGCGGTGGGTGTAGATGGGTTGGGCCGCCCGCACCCCGGCCACGGACATGCGGATGAGCTCGATGGCCTTGGCTGTGGCCTCTTTGGGATCGCCGCCATGGACCCAGGCATCCTGTTCGCGGATGTTGGCCAACTCCACAAAGGCCTTGTTCAGACCGGCCTTACGCACCGTCTCGCCGAACAGGGTGCTGTGGCTGCGGGGGCTGCATCCGGCCACCACCACCCGGTTGAGGCCGTTTTCCTTTATGGACTGGACCATGCGCTCAAGGCCGTCGCTGGTCCAGGAGAACTCCAGCTCCTCCACCAGGGCCACGTCGGGCCGTTTTTTGAAATAAGTGATGATTTTCTTGAAATCCACCACTTCTTTCACCCGGCCGCCGAAGTCGCTCAGAAATACGCCCACCTTGGGCTCTTCATCCCGGGTGTCCCTCTCCGCAGGCATATCCGCTTCCGGATCAGGCACCTGTGGCTGGGCGAGATGGGAAGAGGCCATGGCCACTGCGGATGAGGCCTGTACCAGAGAATCGGGAATATCCCTGGGGCCCAGGGCCATGCCGCAGGCATAGATACCGCTGCGGCTGGTGGCCACCGGCACCTCGGCGGAGCCCTGGATGAACTGGTGCCGGTCCAGCTCCACATCCAGGATCTGGGCGAGTTCCTGGGCATCGCTGGGGGCACAGAAGCCGGTGGCCAAAACCACCAGGTCCATGCGCACCTCGGCCAGCTCGCCCTCCTCATTCATGTAAGTGAGGACCATCTCGCCGCTCTCCGCATCCCGGGACACGGTATGGGGGCGGCAGCGCACAAAATCCACGCCCAATTCGTTTTTCATGCGCTGGTAGTAAAGCTCATAGTCTTTGCCCATGGGGCGCATATCCATGAAAAAGACCGTGGCCTTAAGATCATCGGCAAAATGCTCTTTGGCCCAGGCAGCCTCTTTCATGGCAAACATACAGCATATGCTAGAACAATAGGGCTTTCCCGGATCCCTGGTGGTGCGGCTGCCCACGCACTGAATCCAGCCTATGTGCTTAGGCTCCTTACCGTCGCTGGGACGGGTGAAGCGCCCGCCGGTGGGACCGGAGGCGCTGAGAATGCGCTCGAACTCCAGGCTGGTGATCACGTCTTCATACAGGCCGTAACCGTTAAGGTCCTGCAGGGGAGTGGGGTCGAACAGCTCGGCGCCGGTGGCCACGATGACTGCGCCCACTTTGACCAAGGCCTCGCTGGGCTGCATCTTAAGGTCGATTGCCCCCGGCTGGCAGACCTCCAACCATTTTCGCGCCCTTCCTACCTTTTCGATGTCAATGGAATAGGCCAAGGGCACGGCCTGGGGATAGCGCATACAGGTGGGGGTGCGGTGGTCCAACCCCGGCGTGAAGCGCACTGCACCCTCTGGGGCCGCCTCCACACAGGCGCCGCAGGCGGTGCATAGGTTGGTGTCGATATAGCGGGGCTCGGTCCGAAGCCGGACCTCAAAATCGCCCGGCTCCCCCTTGAAGTCCACCACCTGGGTGAGGGGCATGACCTCAATATCCAGGCCAAACCCGCTTTGGGCCAATTCTGGGGAGAGATAGCAGATCTGACAGTCATTGGTGGGAAACTGGCGGTCCAGCAGAGGAAGAAACCCGCCCAGGGCGGGAGATTTATCTATTATATAAACCTTGCGTCCGGCCTCGGCCAGATCCAAAGAGGCCTTGATGCCGGCAATGCCGCCGCCGATGACCAATACTGCATTATCACTGTCCGCAAGCGCCCCGTTTTCCTCTTCAGCAAAGGCGTCCACTGCGCCCCGGTTGTTTTTTTTATGTGTCACGGGTAACCCCATTTCTTACTTGTCCAGACCCGGCCCCCAAGGCGCCGGGCGGCGCTGAAATCAACTCAGCGTCCTTAGTAGCCGGCCTCACTGAGAATGTCGGAGAGGCGATTCTCCCAGCCCAGGGTCACGAGCAAAACCCCGCCGCACAGCTTTTTAAGGCCGGTGACGGTCTCAGCCGCGATCTTGACGCACTCGGCAGGGCGGTCGCTGGCCTGGCGGATGCGGGCGATGGTGGCCTCGCTGATATTGACTCCTGGCAGATTCTGGTTCAGGTAGCGGGCCATGCCCACTGATTTTAAAAGCATCACCGTGGCGATGACAGGCGCACCCAGATCCCCGGCCTGGGCCATCAGGCCGCTGAAATCATCCAGGTTGAATACCGGCGGCGCGATGATAAACTCGGCTCCTTTTTCCACCCAGGCCTTGGCCTCGGCAAGCCGCACCTTGGCCTGGGCCGAATCCACCCAAGGCTCCAAGCGCACGCCGCTACAGAAGCGGGGGCCGCCTTTCAATTCCTTGCCGGCCAGATCCCGGCCCTGGGACATGGCGCTTATGGCCTTTAAAAAGCCGTCCACGTCCAGGTCGTTCACCGGCCGGGCCTCCAAGTGGTCGCCGGTTTCCACCGGCCGGCCGGCCACGGCCATGACGTTGGGAATCCCCAGCACATGAGCCCCCAAGAGATCTGCCTGCAGCGCCAGCTGGTTGCGGTCCCGGCAGCAGAACTGGACGATGCTGGAAAGCCCCTGTTCCTTTAGAACCACGGCCCCGGCCAGGGCGGAAAGGCGCAGCACCGCATAGTCCATGTCCGGAATCAAAACCGCATCCACCCGGCCTTTGAGGTGGCGGGCCCCCTCCACGAAATCGGCGATATCCACACCCTTGGGGGTTTCCATTTCCGCTAGGACCAAGAAGTCCTTGGTCTTTATGGTTTCAGACAAACTCATGAAAAAACCTTCCCCTCTGTGGGAGCGTCGCCCAGGGCCGCTGGCAGCTCCGGGCAATCAACTAGTTGCAGATTAACATCTGCCCCCCGCCCCATGCCTCCCGGCTTTTAACTGCCAGGCAGTATATGCCCGCAAGGGCCTGGGCGGCGCAATGGTACGATAATCCTGCCACAGCTCAGACTATCAAAAACATACGCCCGGGCTGACCACCATCGGCCTGGGGCCCGGGCCAAATAGGCTTTTGGTTTACAGCCTAGTTTACCTTCGCCTTGCCCGGATGCAACCTCCCGGCCGCAGGCCGCCCCTCCGGCGCCGGCTGTGAAAGCCGCCTCCAAATCCAGGGCGTAAAAGCATCCACTGATCCGCAGTGCTATGTAACTACAACTAGCGCCGGGTGCAAGAAAAAACTGCGCTAAAAAGGCCTAGTTACACGATTAAGTTTGTGGACATCTTTGGGGGCGCATATTGGTAACACTCTGGTAAAACCAGAGATTTCCGCAAAACCAGTGCCTGCCAAAAGGCCTGGGGCTAAATCCGGGGATCTAAAAAAACCGGCGCGGGCCAGCGCCGCCTGGGTCTCAGGACTGGCTGCGGCGCATGTAATGCTCCAGCCGGCCTACGGCCAGGGAGAGAGAGAGGGTCAGGATGAGATACATCAAGGTTACGGTTATCCAGACCTCAAAGGTGAGGTAGGTGGCTGACATCAGCTCCATACCTTGGAAGGTAAGCTCCTGGATGGATATGACCGACACGATGGCCGAGTCCTTGATGGTGGAGATGAACTGCCCGGCCAGAGGGGGCAGGATTCGCTGAGTGGCCTGGGGCAGAATCACTTTTCGCATCTGCTGCCACCAGGAAAGGCCCAAGGCGTGGCCGGCCTCCCACTGGCCTTTTTCAATGGACTCGATCCCCGCCCGCACGATCTCGGTTATATAGGCCCCCTCGTAAATGGATAGAGTGATCAAGGCCGAGGCAAAGGCCGAGATGCGGGCGGGGGGGGCAAAAAGTATCTCCAGGACCTGTTGCAGAGCAGGCGGGGCTTGACGCGCCATTTGCTCCAGGCCCAACCAGGGCATGATCTGTTCGCTGACGAAAAAATAAAAGATAAAGATAAGCACCAGGGGGGGAAGGTTGCGGATGGCCTCCACAAAGGTACGGCCCAGGATGCGTTTGAACAGGCTGGCGCTGACCCTGAAGATGCCCATGACCGTTCCGATCAGGGTGGCCAGGATGGTGGACCAGAAACTAAGCTTGATGGTGGTGAAAAGGCCCTGGATCAGGAGATTGGGCACCCAGGCCCCGGCCTCCTGGTCATAGCGGAACAGATACTGGGGAATCACCCCCCAGTCCCAGCGGTAGTTGAGGCCCACGGCCAGGCGGTAGATGAAATAGGTCCCGCCTGCAGCCACCAGGCTCAGGATAATCAGGTCCAGGGCGGTTATCTTGGTTTTTTTGCGCGGCAATAAACTATTTCAGGATGCGGCCGCCCCCCAAAGCCGGGGCGGCCTTTTGTTTGCTATTTTAAAAATTTCTGCCAGTCCATGGTCTCGAACCAGTAGTGGTGCCTTTCCTTGAGCCAGCCCTGGGCCCGGACCACCGTGATCCAGGAGTTGAAATAATTGAGGGTGTCCACATCCCCTTTGCGCACGGCAAAGGCGATGGGGTCGGTGGTGAAATTGCCTTCAAGGGGCAGAAAGAGCCTGTCGGGATATTTGATGGCCTGGAAGGCCGGCATGGGGGCTGAGGAGACCACGCCGTGCACCCGGCCATTCAAAAGCTCCTGCACCGCCTGCGACTCGTCATCAAACAGCCGCTTTTGGGCCTTGGGCATGAACTTGCGGGCCGCCTCCGCCGCAGTGGTGCCCAGACGGGCGGCCAGCTTCACTTGGGGCCGGTTGAAGTCAGCCAGGCTCTTGAATCCCTGGGCCAGCTTTTTATGGGCCACCAAAGACATGCCCGAATGGTCATAGGGGACGGTGAAGTTGACCTTGAGATTGCGGTCAGGGCGGATGCTCATACCGCCGATGATGACATCGAATTTCCCGGTCAAAAGAGCGGGGATGATGCCCGACCATTTGGTGGGCACGAACTCGGCCTTGACTCCCATGTCTTTGGCCAGGCGCGAGGCCACGTCGATCTCAAATCCGATGAACTTGCCGGTCTTGTCTTTCATGGCCCAGGGCAAGAAAGTGGAAAAACCCACCCGCAATACACCCCGTTTCATCACCTGCTCGATGGTGCTCCCCGCCACCAGCTCCTGCCTTACGTCCTGGGCCCACACCGGCCCGGCCAGGCATAGCGCCGTCAGGGCCAAGCAGATCAAAAGCCAACCAGACCTGCACCGTTTCATCATCTTCCTCCTTATAATCGTCAAAATAAGCTGACACCAGGCAAAGAGATCACAGAATCTGGCTCAAAAAGAGCTTGGTTCTCTCTTTGCGGGGGTTTTGGAAAAACTCCCGGGCCGGCCCCATCTCCACTATCTGGCCGTCCTCCATGAACACCACCCGGTCTCCCACCTCGCGGGCAAAGCCCATCTCATGGGTGACCACCACCATGGTCATACCCTCCTGGGCCAGGGTGCGCATTACATCCAGGACCTCTCCGATCATCTCCGGGTCCAGGGCGCTGGTGGCCTCGTCAAACATCATAACCTTAGGCGTCATGGCCAAGGCCCGGGCAATGGCCACCCTTTGCTGCTGGCCACCGCTCAGTTGGCTGGGGTAGTTGCGGGCCTTTTCGGTCATGCCCACCTTTTCCAGCAAGGCCATGGCCTCGTCATCGGCTTCGGCTTTTGTCTTTTTGCGCACCAGCCTGGGCGCCAGACTTATGTTGTCCAGCACCGTCATGTGGGGAAACAGGTTGAAGGATTGAAAGACCATGCCCACTTCGCGCCGGATGATGTCCCGGCTTTTCTTGCCGTGGCGGAGATTGAAGCCGTCAATGACGATCAGGCCTTGGTCAATCTCCTCCAGGCCGTTTAGGCAGCGTAAAAAAGTGGACTTACCCGATCCCGAGGGGCCGATGACCACCACCACCTCCTGGGGGTGCACCTTCAGGGAAAAATCCCGCAAGGCCACCACGTTGCCCGGGAAGGTCTTGGCAATGCCCTCCACCTCAATGATATAGCCATTGCCTGTGCTCGAGTTTTTTGAAAGGGCCGATTCCATATTACAAGGGCGCCCCCAGCCTGCGCCGCAGGCCCTCGGCCAGCAGAGAAAGGCTGACCGTAAGCATCAGGTAAATGGCCGCCACCGTGAACCAGACCTCGAAAGTCAAAAAGGTCTGGGCAATGATGGCCTGGCCTTGCAGGGTCAGTTCATAAATGGCGATGGTGCTCACCAGGGCCGAGTCTTTGATCAAGGAGATGGCCTGGCTGGTCAGGGGCGGAGTTATTTGGCGCAGGGCCTGGGGCAGTACCACCCTGCGGTAGGTGTGGTAGCGGCCCAGCCCCAGGCTGTGGGCCGCCTCCCATTGTCCCTTGGGGATGGAAAGAATCCCGGCCCGGATTATCTCCGAGCCGTAGGCGCCTTCAAAAAGGCTCAAGGCCAACACCGCCGAGGTAAAGGCGCCCATATCCAGCACTGGCGACACCACAAAGTATATGAAAAAAATCTGGATCAACAGGGGGGTGTTCCGGATCAACTCCAGATAAGCCCGGGCCAGCAGCCGCCCCACAAAGGAATGAGACAAGCGTAACAGGGCCGTGATCAGGCCAATGGCAAAGGCCAGCACCAGGCTCAGGGCCGTGATTTTCAGGGTTAGGAAAAGACCCTCCAGCAAAGGGCCCAAGATAAGGCGGCCATCCTCGAAGAAGAACAGGTAACGGGGTATCCGGTACCACTGCCAATTATAGCCCAGGCCTTGAGCCCCCCGCACCACCAGCCAGACCGCCACCGCCGCCACCAAGGCGAACTTGGCCAGATCGATCCAGGCCGAGGCCTGGTGCCAGTTTATCTTGGCTTGCCTTATCACCAGTCAATCATACCTTTGGCGGAGAAGCCGAAAAAACCTGTCCCTCAGGACCCTGGAAATAGAATTCCCTTGAGGGCATATATTCAAATCTCCCAGCCATACCGGTATGCGTCAAGTTCAATCTCTGTCTCCTCCAGGGGAATGGTCGGTTTAAGATTATGTTCTGAAAGGAAAATCCAATTGGCGGGCCGTTTTTTTTTAGTTAAGGTTTGTTGTAGATTATACCGAAAGAATAATAAAATAGGCAGTAATCCACTGGCTTGGGGGGCGAGAAGTCAAGGCCCGTTGGAGAATCATGAAAAAAATATCTATTATTATCGTATTGTTATGTGTGATATGTCCGGTTTCTGTCTTTGCCTGGACACCTAATGACCCCTATCTCTCCTATCAGTGGCATTTTGACACCATCGGTGTGAAGCAGGCCTGGGACTACAACCGTGGGGGCAGGTCGGACGTGAAGGTGGCGGTAATAGACACCGGCGTGGCCTGGAATCTTTCGGATTTTAACGGAACCCGCTTTGACTGGGGCAACGCCTGGGACTGGATCTCTTGGGACGGAACCCCCAACGACCCCAACGGCCACGGCACCCATGTTGCCGGAACCATCGCCCAAAGCACCAACAACGGCCATGGGACGGCTGGCATCGCCTTTAACACCACCATACTGCCGCTGAGGGTTATGAGCGCCAACGGCTCCGGCAGCACCAGCGCCATTGCCGACGCCATCAATTGGGCAGTCTACCAGGGAGCGGACATCATCAACCTCTCTTTGGGAACCGTCCCCTGGTACAACTCCTGGGAGCTTTCCCAGGCCTGCCTGAACGCATACTACTCCGGCGTCCTGGTGGTGGCCGCGGCCGGCAACTCCGGCAGCCCCTTTCTAGACAACCCGGCGGCCTATCCCGGCGTGCTGGCGGTAGGGGCGGTGGACATGCGCAAGAACCTGGCCTATTACTCAAACTACAGTTATTACATGATCTTGGCTCCTGGCGGCGACACCAGGTATGACCGGAACCGTGACGGTTATATCGACGGCATTTTGCAGCAGAGCATTTATGGTGATTTTTGGTTTGAACAGGGCACCTCCATGGCGGCACCCCATGTCACCGGCACCGCCGCCTTGATTCTGTCCGAAGCCTATGACCTGGGTCTGGCCATACCAGCCCGGGGATCGGACCGGGTGGATTGGCTGGCGGGCGTAATCGGCGTCACCGCAGAGGATCTTGGCTCCTACGGCCCTGACTCGGTGTATGGATTCGGGTTGGTTCGCGCCGATTGGGCCCTGAACTTCATGCCGGCTCTTGCTAATGCTAATCCCAACTCCGGCGGCGATATGCTGATACAAAATTCACATCTCCAAGACTGGACCAGCCTCCCAGACCCGGCCAGCTACGGCCATATGCTGATGACGGGATCGCCAATCCCAGAGGATGAACAGCTGCTGGCAAAGGACCACAAATAGATTATTAGGTAATAATTTCCAGATATTAAAATCTAACATACGAAAAACAGGGCGGATATGTTGACGCGAAGCTTGGCAACGGCGGTCTTGGCATTATGTGTGGTCTTGGCCCTGGCCTGTGCTCCCCAGGCGCCGGCCGAGCTGGCTGAAAAAGGCTTTGACGGCAGCATCATCCGTTTCAACACCCTGTATCTGTCATCCCGGGGAGGCCTGGCCCAGCCCCAGACCATGGTGATCAAAGACGAGGCCGGCTGGCAACAATTACAGTCCCGGCTTCCCTCGCGCCGCATCCCGCCCCAGCCCCTGCCGCCGGTGGAGTTCCAGACCCTGGATGTGATCGCCGTGTTTCTGGGGGAGCGCCCTTCCGGCGGTTATGCAATTATGGTGAAGCAGGTGCTCCGAAAAGGGGAAAAGGTGGTGGTGGTGGTTGAGGAATCCATTCCCGGTGAAGGCTGCATGCGAACCATGGCGTTCACCCGTCCCTTTCATCTGGTGGCCGTGCCCAAGCTCAAACTGCCGGTGGAGTTCATACATCGGCGAAGAATAAAACCCTGCCCCTGAAAACCCGCCTTTCTTCTGGAAACCAATGCCGTCTGGGAAAAACTTGCCTCCTGCTTAAAGCCAGGTCTGCCTGTTTAATCATTTAATTTTATTGCCTATATTAAACAATCCTTCTCAAGGAGGCTTGGTACGGATGTTGCTTAATCCAATGCTGAGTAAGCACAGGAGGTAAAATCATGCTGCACTCAATTGCCAATGATTTTTATTATCTTCAGTATGCCAGGACCCCGGCTGCGTCCTCGGAAAGGGTGGAGTGGCAAGGGTCTCAAAACTTTGATCTTATGTCTTTCAGGGACCTTATCAACAAGACCCTCACCGAAGGCTCCCAGACGGGGGTGGACGAATCCACTGATAATGCCGGTCTCCCCTGGCAAGATAACCAGTCCCGAGACATCCGTGATTACCTTACCCCCCTGCAACCGGGGCAGGTTCGCACCGGCGACTTTCAGGACATCAACGACCCCTACCAATGGCGCCGCCGGGGCTTGTCCATGCCCACTGTTGCAGAGGACATGTATTAGGCCTCCCGGGCATTAATAAGATCCCTGATAAGAATCCGGCAAGCCACCCTGGAACCCATGCCGCCTTCCTCTGCCTATTGGGGGGGTCATAATGGTATATGTGTTGAAAATATGATATGTTAGGTCATTATGCTCATTAATGTCAGGCCATACCAAAGTGGTGATCTCCAGGAAGAAAACCGCCGGATTCGCCTCTTGGCCGCTATGGTGGATGGCACCCAGGCCTGCATCCGCAGGGGCGGCTGCAATGACCTCAACCAGGCCTTTAAACTGGTTGAGCGGGTGCGCCTTTTGGCATTATCACTATTTCCCGGCAAAGAATCGGCCTGGGAAATCATCTACAAG
>JASFOZ010000001.1:0-43167 GCA_050116255.1 Desulfarculaceae bacterium | reverse complement strand
TGCCCTGTGGCCGCCCTCACCAAGGACGGCCTGGACCGGCCCCAGTGTTTCGAGCGGCTGAAGTTCAATTGGGCCCGCCTGAAATATTTCCAGGACCTGCCCGACACCACCCATGTCTGCGCCAAATGCCAGGTAAACATGCCCTGCAGTTTCGGCATCCCCCAGCCGGATGAGGCCAGTGGCTGATCCTTTATGAAACCCACCAGCATTCTAAATGACGTGGTGGGGCCGGTGATGCACGGGCCTTCCAGCTCACACACCGCCGCCTCCAACCGCATCGGGCTTTTGGCCCGCAGCCTGTTGGGGGAACCGCCGGTCCAGGCCGCAATCATATTCGACCGTCACGGCTCCTACGCCCAGGTCTACAAACAGCAGGGCAGCGACCTGGCCTTTGCCTGCGGGCTCCTGGGCTGGGAGCTGACAGACCCCCGTTTCTTTGCGGCCCTAGGCCTTGCTCCGGCCCAGAAGCTGGAGATCCGTTTCAAGCTGGGCAAGCTCTCCGGCCCCAGCCACCCCAACACCGTGGAACTTAACCTCAGCGGACAAACGGGCAAACAGATCCGATTGCTGGCCCAATCAGTGGGCGGCGGGGCATTCAGGCTGGTGGAGTTGGAGGGCTGGTCCCTGGAGATGGACGGCCAGGCCCACGAAGTGGTGGTTTTGACCAAGCCCGAATACGTGGACTCGGTGCTGGAGGCAGCCGCCGCTGAGGGCCAGTTGGTCCAAAGTCCCTTAATTCTGAACCAGGGCCTGCAAACCTTGGTGCAGGTCCGCAGGCGCACAGGCCTGGACCCGCAGGCAGCCTCGGAACTGAAGGCGTCTCGTTTCGTAGACGGGTATTGGACTGCTGAGCCGCTCTTGTTCGTCATCCAGGGACAGCCCCTATTTGAGGGGGTGGAGTCCCTGACCACCTGGACCCGGCAGCAGAGGGTATCCCTGGGCGAAGCCGCCCTAAGGTATGAGCAGGAGCTATTGGGCCTGTCCCGCGAAGAGGTCGTCAGTCAGATGGCCGCCAGATGGGAGATCATGCAGAGCGCCGTAGCTCAAGGGTTAGCCGAGTCCAGAGAGCTGCCGGACATGCACGTGCTCCAGCCTTCGGCGCATAAGGTTTTCCAGGCTGAGGCCCGGGGAGAGCTGGCCCTGGGCGGGACGGCGGCCCGGGCAGCGGCCCGGACCCTGGCGGTGATGGAGGTGAACTCGGCCATGGGCCTGGTCTGCGCCGCCCCCACCGGGGGCTCCTGCGGGGTGCTTCCCGGGGCCCTTTCTACCCTGGCCCAGGAGAAAAATTTGGATCCAGACCGCATTATAAAAGCGCTCTTTGCCGCCGGAGCGGTGGGCCTTATCTTTCTCTGGCAAGGGGGCACCTTTGCCGCCGAGGTGGCCGGCTGCCAGGTGGAGATAGGCCTTGCCGGGGCCATGGCCGCTGCCGCGGTGGTGGAGGCTGTGGGCGGCAGCGCCGGCCAGGCCTGCCAGGCGGCGGCGATTGCCTTACAGAACACCGTGGGCTTGGTGTGCGACCCGGTCCAGGGCGCGGTGGAGGTTCCCTGCCACACCCGCAATGCCGCTGCCGCGGCCTCGGCCTTTGTCTGCGCCGACTTGATCCTGGGCGGATATGAAAACCCCATACCCTTGGACCAGACTGTGGATGCCTCCCTGGCGGTGGGATGCAGCCTCCCGGCAGAGCTGAGATGCACCGCCTGCGGCGGCTTGGCCGTCACCCCGGCGGCAAAGGCCTTGGGCCCCGGCCCCTCATCCAATCCGGCTGACCCCAACAACGGCTGAAACAGCAGGATTCGCCAGGCATTTCTCCCGAAGAAACGCCTGCATATGCGCGACCAAAACTACGGCTGGACCGTGGAGATGCAGATAAAGGCGGCCAGGCAAAACCTGCGCACCTTGGAAGTGCCGGTGGATTACCGGCGCCGCATCGGCCAGTCCCATATCTCCGGCACCTTCAAGGGCGTGGTCAACGCCGGAATCAAAATTCTATACACCATCTTCAAATATGCCTGGGAAGGCCGGACTGCTAAAGGCCGGTAATCCCCGCTGGCGTAGCTTCATCGGCGGAGCGGCCCCGGCTTTTTGCCCCTGAGCCGGCCGCAGCTATGTCATAAGCCGGCTTGGGATAAACAAGGCCTTGAAGAAAAATCCGGGCTGGATATTAGTGCCGATTCTGCCAAGACATGACCATGACCGCAGCCGCCACGGTGGTGACCCATTTGCCGTCTTGGGGCCCATTGGCGGTCTGGGTAATATTGCGGGTGCGCACGATCTTGCCGGACATACGGAAGACCTGACGCTTCTCGTCCCAGCTCTGGTCCACATCAAACTCAACGCCCAGGGTGTTGGCCAACATCTCGGCAGCCAAATCTTCGGCATAGTCGCCGGAGGCACGGGCGTTCTGGCCGTAGCCTTCGTGTTCGGAAAGATAGCCGTATAGGTTGTTATCCGCCGGCAAGGCCAGGCCAATGGAGGAGGAGATCAGGCGATAGGGCTCATTGGTCTGGTTGCGGGCCATGACGCAGAAAAGAATCTGTCCCGGCACCAACATCGCCTCGCCCTTGCGCCGGGAGATCAAGTCGGCATGGGGGGGGAAAATGCTGGACACGTAAACCAGGTTCTGGGCGGCGATGCCTGCACCCCTCAGGGCCAACTCAAAACTGGCCAGCTTCTCCCGGTGTATGCCCTTACCCTTGGTCAGATAGATATGTTTGGGGACCAGCATCGGCCTATCTCCCGATTTTCCAAGCCATTTTCGCGGCAGCCCAACCCTGCCACAATCCCAGCCCATCCAGCAGCCGAGTGATCCTACTCCCTGGAAGCCCGGTTGTCATCGAAAAATTAAGGCCTCATATCTCCCGTTTCCAAGTATCTGGCATGAAAAGAAAAAACCTCCTCCAACAGGTGCGGTTCATGCCCTTGCCTCTTTTTAACCGCCCGTTGGTAATAGTCCCAGAGCAGGTCCCGGTACTCGGGGTGGGCGCACTTTTTAATTACAGCCTCGGCCACCTGCCGGGGAGTCAAGGAGCGGGTATCCACCAGCCCGTTTTCAGTCACGATCACATCCACCGAATGTTCGGAATGGTCCACATGGCTGACCATGGGAACGATGCAGGAGATGCGTCCCTCCTTGGCTATGGAAGGAGTCACCATAAAGGAAAGAATGCCGTTGCGCTCAAAATCCCCGGAACCGCCGATGCCGTTCATCAGTTGGGACCCCATGACATGGGTGGAGTTGACCTGGCCATAGATGTCGATCTCCATGGCGGTGTTTATGGCCACAACCCCCAGGCGGCGGATCACTTCCGGAGCATTGGATATCTCCACCGGCCTGAGCACGATATTGTCTTTGTACTGGGACAGATGTTGGAAAAAGTGTGCCCGCGCCTTTTCAGACAAGGTCAAGGCCGAGCCCGAGGCGATGTTGACCTTGTCCATATCGATCAGTTGCAGGATCGCATCCTGCAACACCTCCGAGTAAAAGTTGAGGTCCTTGAAAAAATCATCCTCAATAAAACCGGACAACACTGCATTGGCCACGTCCCCCACGCCCGACTGCCAAGGCACGTTGGCCGGCAGACGGCCCTTTTTTATTTCGTGCTTCACAAAATCCAACACCTGTTCGGCGATCAACTTTGAACCCTGGTCGGGCTCGGTAAAGATGGGGCAACTATCCTGTTCTTTACTGAAGAGAATAGCCACCACCCGGTGAGGGTCCATCTCGATGAAAGGCTTGCCGATCCGGTCTCCAGCCCGGTAAATGGGAATGGGCATACAATAGGGAGGGTCCTCGGGAATGAAGATATCATGAATTCCCTCAATATCGGCGGGTTGAAACTCATTCATCTCGATGATTATTTTCTCTGCCTGCTGTACATAAGTGGGCGTGTTGCCCACGGACAGGGGGGGCACCAAATGCCCCTTTTCAGTTATGGCCACCGCCTCCACCACGGCCACGTCCACGCTGCCCCAGGCCCCGGCCCGCACCGAGGCCGATAAGCTGGAGAGGTGATCGTCCTTAAAGAAAATCTGCTCCAGGTTGATCTTTTGGCGCATGTGGCGGTCGCTCATATAGGGACGACGCCAGGCCACCAGGTCCGCCTGGGCCAATACGCCGTCCACCTGGTCGCCGGTGGAGGCGCCGGCAAATAGGTTTATCTTAAACTTTTCGCCGGCTTTGGCGCGGTTAACCAATTCCTGTGGAATCAACTTGGGGTAGCCGCCAGTGAATCCTGAGATAAAAAGATTGATGCCGTCTTTTATGTAGCTTGCCGCCGCCGGGGGATCGGTGATTTTGTCTTGCAGAGGTGCGTAGCGGATCCGTTCTCTAAGCATAGGTACCAACTCCTAAAAAAGCCGCTGAATAAGCAGCACTTCATAATCATAAAAATTAGCCCCTGCCTCACGCAGTGAAGGAGCCGGAAACAAGTTTAGCACGAAGAAATGGTGATGACGACCAACCGGCCTGTGATCAGGTCAATTGCAGAACCATGGGGCCGGGCGAGGATCAAGCCGAGCCTTTGGTGCCACGGAATAAGGCTTTAGTTAATATGTCCAAACTTACACCAGAACGCACCTAACGCATCAAAACAACGGCACATTGGCTTATTGCACATGGATTTTGCCAGACAGACTGGCTAATATGGACTTGAAAGACGATGCCTAGGGGCCCTTGGGAAACCCGAACCAGGCCCAGCCTATTTGGGTTCGTCTAATTGATTTGCAATAGGCCAGGAGCGTGGACAAAAAACCGGACATAGACTTGGAGAAATACTCTAAAAACATGCCAAGGCACTTGGTCTGGGTTTGTATTTGCCTGGCCTGGCTGGCTATGGACCTTTTCCCGGGATCTTTGGACTCCTGGGCCCAAGCCACCACCCCTCCCGCCTCCCAGGTGAAAAGAGAGGTGGTCAGGTGGCTCAAGGCCCGCCTGGAGAACCCCAGGGCCTACCAGGGATTGAATTGGAGCCAGGTGGTCAAGCATCCTTGGCGCGGGCCCTATATTTATTCCATCCGCCACTACTACCGCCTGCGCACCCCTGACGGCGGGTATATGTACCTGGACCGAATATTTCTATTTGACGCCGACGGCAAGGTGGCGGGAGTAGAGGATGTTATTTTGGGCCAAGACCCTATTTATCACCCCCTGCGGCCCTAAACAATCTGCGCCCCAACCAGGTTCTGGCCGTGGTCCCTTGAAGATTTTGTAAGCGCTTCCTGCCTAGGGAAAGGGCTGCTCCTAAAAAAGCCAAGCGCCCCCGGCTGGGTTGCCAAGGGCGCCGCTTAGGGGGCTGCAGGCTCAGCTTTGCAGCTCAGGCATCCCTTGGTACAGGTCAAGGGCCTGGGGATTGGCCAGGGCGTCCTTGTTCAGCACCGGCCGGCCATGGATAACCTCCCGCACCGCCAACTCCACCTTTTTGCCGCTGATGGTATAGGGGATATCAGCCACCGCTATGACCTTGGCAGGTACGTGTCTGGGTGTGCAGTTGGTGCGGATGGTGGTCTTGATTTTCTTGACCAATTCATCATCAAAGGCCACGCCCTCATTTAGCCGGATAAACAGGATCACCCGCACGTCGTTGTCCCAATCCTGTCCCACCACCAGGCTGTCGGCCACTTCGGGCATATTTTCCACCTGGCGGTAGATCTCGGCAGTGCCGATGCGCACCCCGCCGGGATTGAGGGTGGCGTCGGAACGGCCGTAAACCACCACGCCCCCTTCCGGTGTGACCTCTATAAAGTCGCCGTGATGCCAGATATTGGGGAACCGGTCAAAATAGGCGGCGTGGTATTTCTCCCCTTGCTCATCGTTCCAGAAATAGATGGGCATATTAGGAAACGGCTTGGTGCAAACCAGCTCGCCCTTCTCCCCCACCAGGGGTTTCCCCTCCAGGTCCCAGGCCTCCGCCGCCATGCCCAGGCAGCGGGCCTGCAACTGACCCGCGTAAACCGGGCCGATGGGATTGCCGGCTGCGAAACAGCCCACGATATCGCTGCCGCCGGAGATGGAAGAGAGGCACAGATCTTCCTTTATGTCACGGTAGACATACTGAAAGCTCTCCACCGAGAGGGGCGAACCCGTGGACAGGACCGCCTTCAGCGCAGACAAATCGAATTTCTCCTTGGGCTTTAGGCCTTCGTTTTCAATGGCGGCCAGATACCGGGCCGAGGTGCCGAAGATGGTCATACCTTCGTCTTGGGCGTACTGCCAAAGCACCTCCGGGCCGGGATAGAAAGGCGAGCCGTCGAATAAAAGCAGGGTGGCGCCCAAGGCCAGGGAGCTCACCAGCCAGTTCCACATCATCCAGCCGCAGGTGGTGAAATAAAATATCTTGTCACTACGCTTAACGTCCGTGAGCAGGGCCAGCTCCTTCAAATGGTCAATCAGAACCCCCCCGGCCCCATGCACCATGCACTTGGGCACCCCGGTGGTGCCCGATGAATAAAGGATATATTGGGGATGATCAAAGGGCAGCTGCACAAACTCCAGCTCCGGGGCGGCGCCGCCGCTCAAGAGGTCGTTGAAAAGAACAGCCCCAGGCACGGGACTGATATCAGGGGCAGCCTCGGTAAAGGAGACAATGATTATCTTTTCTATACTACTTATCTCCTTGCTCACCTGGGCCACACGGGAAAGGGAATCAAAGGTCTTGCCGTTATAGAAATAGCCGTTGGCCGCGAAGAGCACCTTGGGCTGTATCTGGCCGAAACGGTCCATCACCCCCTGGAAACCAAAATCCGGGCTGCATGAAGACCAGACCGCTCCCAAACTGCTGGCAGCCAGCATGGCGATTATGGTCTCGGGGATATTGGGCATAAATCCGGCCACCCGGTCTCCGGGCTGCACGCCCATGCCCTTCAAGGCCGCCGCCACCCGGGCGACTTGATCATATAGTTCCGCATAGGTCAGACGCCGGGTCTCTCCCGGTTCGGACCTGAAGACCAGGGCCACGTGGTCATCACGAAACCTCAGAAGATTCTCGGCAAAATTAAGCCTGGCCCCGGGGAACCATTTGGCCCCGGGCATTTGGTCAAGATCCTGCACCACCTGGCTGTAGTCTTGGGAGTGTATGACCCCGCCGAACTCCCACATGGCCGCCCAAAAATCAGGTATCGCCTCCACTGACCACTGGTAGAGATCAAAGTAGTCTTGGAAGCTCTTGCCGTATTTTTGGTTAACAAACTCGATAAAACGGGTCAGGTTAGCCTCTGCGACCCTTTGCGGTGACGGTTTCCATAGGAGTTGGGCCATGGTCATACTCCAGCTAATAGCTTAGTTCGATTGTTTTCAGATTGTTCACCATCTCGGGATATTCAGCGCCGAGAAAGGCAGCCTGCTCTGCGGCTCTTCCCCCCTGAACACGTCCGTTGAATATCACCCCTGATTATCACCTCAGCACTTTTATGGCAAGCCAGCTGTGTATCACTTAGGGCTGGGCGATATCCTCTAATAGCACGCCCCGGCCCTATTGCAAAGGCCATATTGCTAAACATCTCCACGAGTTCGGATAGCGAGACATCGCAGGCAAACATACCCCCAGCCGCCCGCACCAAAGAAACCCTCAAGCTTTGCCTGAGGCTTCCCCGCTCCCACTTTATGGGAGCATCTGACTGTATCTAAAAAATAGCAGGTGCAGCCATTTGGGCCCCGAGTCTTGAAGTTGACGCCTTGTTCTTATGATCTTATGCTGGGTCCGGTACTTGCCCTGAGGGGCCGGGCTGAAGATCAGCGGTCAGCATAATGACCGCATAGGCCCATAGGCGGATTCCGGCTTTTATACAGGAGTTATTTTGACCCCAGGCACCTGGCTTGACCCCAGCCCCCGTCGCTGCACCTGGACGGTTTTCCTGCTCCTGGCAGGCTTGGGGATCTTTCGCCTCTATTATATTCAGACCGTGCCTTTATCTGAAGATGAGGCCTACTACTGGGTGTGGTCCCGCCATCTGGACTGGGGCTACTTTGACCAGGGGCCTCTGGTGGCCTGGCTGATCCGGCTGGGCACCATGGTCTTGGGAGACACGGAGCTGGGAGTCAGGGCGCCGGCGGTGCTTTTGGGCCTGGGCCTGAGCCTTATCCTCTATGATTTCTGCCGCCGCGTACTCAAAGACGCGGCCGTGGGCCTTTGGGTGGTGGTGGCTGCCAACACCACCTTGTTGTTCTCGGTAGGCTCCATCATTCACACCTATGACACCTCCCAGGCCTTTTTTTGGGCCTTGGCCCTTTATCTGACCGCCTTGGCCCTGTACGATCAAAAACCCGCAGCCTGGTACGGGGCCGGAATCGCGACGGGCCTGGCCATGCTGGCCAAGTACTCCTCAGCCCTGCTGCCTTTAACCACGTTTTTGTTTTTGTTGACCAACTCCAAGCAGCGCTTTTGGCTGAGCCGCAAGGAGCCCTGGATCGGTACGGTTTTAGCCGCCCTGGTGTTCAGCCCCAACCTGATCTGGAACGCCAATCACCATTGGGCGACCTTGGCCTTTAACCTGGGCCGGGCCGGGCAGGGGTGGAAATTCACCCTGTTCGATTTCCTGGGCGGGCAGGCGGTCTTGTTGGGCCCCATAGGCCTGGTCCTTTTGGTCTGGGGTCTGGGACTGGCCTGGCGCCAGTCACAAAGGGGCCATGAACAACAGGCCCTGCTGCTGTGGACCTCCATCCCGGTGCTGCTTCTTTTTTTGGGGCTATCTGTCAAAACCAGGGTGCAGGGCAATTGGCCGGCGCCGGGTTACCTGGCGGCCCTGCCAGCAGCGGTGCTGGCCCTAAAACCCAAGCTGCTCGGCTCCGCCGCCTGGCGGCGCTGGGGATTGGCGGCCCTGCTCAGCGGCTTGTTGCTGGTGTTGATAGCCCATATGCATGTGCCCTTGCTACGGTCTTTGGAACTGTCTCCCCGCCTTGACCCCACCAAGAAGATACACGGATGGCCTCAAATGGGCGTTGAGATTGGAAAAGTCCTGCGGGACTGGCCGGGCAAGCAAACTCCAGTTATTTTCGGCCTCAACTATCAATTGGCCAGCTTGCCTCAATTTTACATCCCTGGCCAGCCCCCAGCCGCCTGCCTTTTTCTGCCTAAAAGCAAGCCCAACGCCTACCTGTTCTGGCCCGGCAGCGAAGCCCTGAAGGGGCGGGAGGGCCTGGCCGTGGTCTATGGAACTCCTCCTTTGGGGAAGCTTTTCCAAAAAGCGGAATTGATAAAGAAACTGAGCATCAAAGGGCCTTCCGGTGCGGTGATCCATAATATCAACCTGTATAGATGCCAGGATTTTAAGGGCCGGGATTTCCGCCCCTATTGACTCCACGCCCCCTGGACGCAGCAGCCGATCTGGACCGGTTATGGGGCCGGCCGACCATGCTTAAAGCCCGACTTTACAAAGATTGCCGCTGCCATTAAACTCCCAGTCATGCTGCGTCCCGCCATCATACACAAATACCTGTTCAAGGAGATGCTGGCCCCATTCTTCTTGAGCATGGCCGTGGCCACCTTCACCCTACTTCTGGCCAAGATAATCGAGCTTACCGACCTGGTGGTCAGGCGCGGGGTGGGCCTGGATGTGGTAGGTAAGCTTCTGATCTACGGCCTGCCCTACTTCTTTGTTTTCACAGTGCCCATGGCCACCCTGTTGGGGGTTCTTTTGGCCTTTATGCGGCTTTCTTCGGACAACGAAATCACGGCCCTGAAAAGCGCCGGAGTCAGCCTGGGCCGCTTATTGCCGCCGGTGGCGTTTCTGGCCTTGCTGGCCTGGGGCGCCACTCAAATCCTCACCGTCTGGGCCCTGCCCTGGGGGCACAATCAATTCGAAAACCTCCTTTTCCAAGTGGCCCGCTCCCGGGCGGACCTGGCCCTCAAGGAGAGAACCTTTTTGGATTCCTTCAAGGGCATGACCATATACATCAACCGGCTGCCCGGCCAGGGCATCATGCTGGACCTGTTTATCGTGGATAAGCGGGACCCCAAACAGGTCTACACCGTGGTGGCCAAACGGGGCAAACTGTTTCCGGCCCGCAAAGGCAAGATGACCCTGAGGTTGTTCGAGGGAACCATTCACCGGGTGGGCCCCGGCTATAAATCCGCCCAAAACGCCAAATTCGATGTCTACGATGTCAAGCTGGACACAACCCGCCTGGGCCCGGGAAAACGCACCAGCAAGCACCGCAAGGAAATGTATATGGACGAGCTGTGGGCGGCCATGTCAAAGGCCAAGGACGGCACCCGCGAATACGACCAACTGGACATGGAGATGCAGCAGCGGTTCGCCTATCCCTTCTCCTGCCTGGTCATGGCCCTCATCGGCCTGCCCCTGGGCACCCACTGGCGCAGCGGCCGCTCCTGGGGCGTGATCACGGCCTTGGCCGTGTTCTTGGTCTATTATCTGCTGTTATCCATGGCCTGGTCCCTGGGAGACACGGGCTTTTACCCGCCCAAGCTGGGAATCTGGCTGCCTAACCTCGTTTTCACTGTGGTGGGGGTGCTTTTATTCCGAAGCGAGCTGAAGGAAACGCCTCTGCCGGTTCTGGATAACCTGGGCAACCTGCCCGCCTTGTTGACCCGGCGACGGCGGCGCCAGCTAAAGGCCGCCACCTGAAACTCCGACCAGCTAGCCGAAGCCGGCGGTCAGGGACCGTCTCTAAAATCAAAGGCTTTTATGGGTGATTGGCTGCCGCCGGCGCAGCACCCGCCCGGTGACATAGGACCATCCCCAAGCGCAGGCTCCCCCCCATACGAATCCGGCCAGTACATCGCCGGGAAAATGCACCCCAGTGTAAATGCGGGAAAGCCCCACCAGCAGGGCCAAGGCTGCCAAGGTCATGCCCAAACGGGGATAAAACCGCCAGAGGAACACCGCCGGGCCCATGCTGTTGGCTGCGTGGGCTGAGGGAAGCCCAAAGGCGGCCCCGGCCTTTGCCATGGAGGCGGCGGTGCTTAGGTGCCATTCAGCGCCAAAGGTGTAGCGGATTCCCTCCAGGCAGGCATAAGGCCGGAGGCGGGCGAAGTAGGGTCTCAGGGCCTGGGTGGTCACCCAATCGGTGAGCAAAAACAACAAAGCGCAACCCACCAGGATATAGCGGCCGCGCACCCCCTGAGCCAGGGCCAGCCAGACGCCCACGGCCAGCAAAGGCGCCAGGGGCAGCCAGAGGCTGACTTGGGGCATGAGCCAATCCAAACCCGGATTGGCCCAGGCCTGGTTGATCCAAAGAAAAAGGCTGGTGTCTAACTCACTCAGTCTTTGCCATAATCCAGCCATGGGCTAGACCATACCCCAATTCAATTCCCTTGGCTACGGGCTATAAAAACCAGGCGTCAGGAGTGCAATGCTCCTGGCGCCTTGGATTGGTTATCAAATATTATTTTCTAGCAGCTGCAACCGCAGCCGCAGCCACCCTCCATCTGGGGAAGCGGTTTTTCCGAAGAAATCAGCAGGCCCTGACGGACGCCGTCATCCACAAAATCCAGCTTCACCTCTCCCACCTGATCATAGAGATCCTTGTCGACAAGGTAAGTCAGCCCATCCACTTCCTGCTGTTCATCGCTATCCTTGGCATTATCAACACCCAACACTAATTGGGCTCCCCCGCAACCCTGCTGCAGATACACCCGTAAGGGAGAATCCAAGTCACGCTCGGACATAAACGCCTTAATGGTCTCGCTGGCCTTCTCGGTAACTTCCACCATTTTTAAACCGATCCTTTCCCTAGAAATATTATTGACATAATAGTAATCACTCTGGCACTTAATGCAAGCCGGAAAGCCTATCACCCCAAAAGGCATGCAAGATCGTTCCCACAAACCGCCCTCTTGACAATCGGCAAAGAGCAGAGGACAAGGTTTGCAAGCAACGGCAAACTAAACCCCCAAAGGGAGGGCCGCAGATGGCGCTATATCAAACCGAAAACCTGGAGGCTTTTCTTAAAGCCCTGGCCTACGATGAGCAACCCCTGGGCATGTTTTACACTGACCAAAAGCCCAGCTCGGGATATTCACCCAAACCCAAAGAGCTGCCCACCGCAGAACAAGAGGCCCGCGACCAGGTGGATTGGCAGGCAATGAGGAAGAGCTTCTCCTGCGTTTTGGGCATCATCTGGCTGGCCCGCAGCCGTAAGACCTGGGGAGAGGATTCATAGAAGCCGGCAGATTCCAATCATGAACCCAACTGCACCTCGCCGCATTTTGGCCATGCATTTCGGGGCCCTGGGTGATTTTATTCTCTCCTGGCCGGCCTTGGGGCTGTTGGCGGCAGGTCCGCCGCCGGGAGAGATCACCCTGATTGGACGGCCTGAGTTCGCACACCTGGTTTTGCCCCAGGAGAGAGCAAGGGACCGGGAAACGGCCGCTTTGGTCAATCTGTTCACCTCTGAGCCGGATCCCCGCCTGGAGGCCTGGCTGGGCGAATTTGACCTGGCAGTGGTGTTTGCCCGAGAACCGGATCAAAACCTGCGCAGGCGGCTTTCCCGAGCCGTGGAAACCTGGTCCATTCCCACCCAACCCCAGCCCGGGCAGGTGCGCCATGTCTCTGATCTTCAGGTGGACCGCCTTAGAGGCTATGGCCTGACCGGCGACGCCCCCGCCCTGACCGTGCGCCCGCCCAAAAGAGAGGCCGCTCCCTGTGCGGTGATCGCCCCCGGCAGCGGGGGCAGGAAAAAGCGCCTCTCCCCGGCCCAAACGGGGAGGTTGGCGGGCAGGCTAAAAAATGTGTTCCCATCGCTAAAGGTGATATTGGGGCCGGCTGAGGAAGACAGCTTTCGCAGTCAGGTGGTCCAGGCGGTTGACAAAGCCGGCGCTGAAATCATCTCGGACCCTACCTTGGCCCAATTGGCCGCAATCCTGGCCAGCGCCTCTGTGTATGTGGGGGCTGACAGCGGAGTCAGTCATCTGGCTGCTTCCGTGGGTACGCTCACGGTGGTGGGCTTTGCGGACAGCGACCCCCGGCTCTGGGCCCCCAGGGGACCCAAGGTGGTGACCGTAAGCTGCCGGGACTTGGAACATGCTCTGGACAAGGCCCTGTCTTGGGCCCAATACCCCGGTAAAGGCAAGCACCCCCACGCCCATAAAAATCTTGGGGCAAAAAAATGCTAGCCGCGCTTAAAACCTAAAGACGCAGTATCAGTCCCTGGGCCATGCCTTTTGCATCGCGACTTAGGCGTAAAAATCCTCTTTATCAGCCCCTGCCGTCTTATAAGCAATCAAAATGAGCGGGTTTGTTGCCTTTTTGGGGACAAAACCCGTTTCGAAAACCTTTTATGCTTTACTGCAAGCCTAAAAATGTAGTATTCCAGGCGGGATCGCTTAATTAGTAAGCAGGAGTAGATCAAGGCTTTAACATGCAAGAGGGGAAAAATAAGGAGGAATAATGAAGCGGATTGGTCCAGTAAGTAATCTTTTACACCTGAGTTTGGCTATCGGTGCCATAGCCCTATGTCTGATCCTCACGCCAGTGGAAGCCCCTGCCGTTGGAAATTACTCTGTGGATCATGTAGCCAATGATGTGCCAGACGGCCTTTACAACATAGCCCGGCTCAACTACGGCAACCGTGATCAGTTGATAATCGCAACCGGTTCTGACCTTTATTTCTGGGATGACGGCGGCGGCGGTGTCGGTTATTTGTACAAAGTCGCCGGGCCTTACCATGACTATAGAGGCCTAAACGGCTTGTACGTCAAGGTTAATATGATCCACGTGGCGCCCAAATCCTACGGACAGGGCAGCAAGCACCACGTACTCTACGTGGATGAAAACGGCACAGTAACCCTGCAAGAGAGATTCGGGTACGAGTTTTCCCACACCGACCATGACCGCAGCGACTGGGGCTCCGCTCAACTATGCCCCCGCACCGGACGCGAGTTTTTGGGCTACGGTTCTCTCAACGCCAGATCGGAATGGCCTCAAGATGAGATCGGCCACCCCATGAAGGGGTCGGTCATGGAATATAACGGCCCCACTCCGGGGCAGTGGGATACCTGGACCAACCAGCTTTACATCGGCGCTTCCAACCCCCACGACGCCATCGGCATCTTTGCCACCAGTTTTGTGGTGTTGGACGACGGCCGGGTTTTGGTAACCGGAAAGGGTAACGACAACTTCACCTACTTCATCCTCTTAGAGAGCCGGGCCTGGGATCAAGGCCTGGACTACAAGCCCGATGGAAGGCGCGCCCCTGGCAAACAGGGCTACTGGTCTTTTGCCCAGCAACCCGGAGGCGGCAACCTGGCCATGTACGGCGAGCGCAAGGCCTGGGACCCCTTTGTGGACGGCGGCAACTTCAACGACGTCATCTTCCTCTTTGGGGCTGATGGGCAGCCTTGGTTCTCCTACCGCAACGACCCCACCAACTTCATGCCCGTAACCCTGCATAAGCGCGACGGCTCGGGCAACTACTATCAGGTGGGCAGCCTGGAGGGAGCGGAGTTCGGCTACGCCGTGCATCCCGTGACCAAGAGCCCCATCGTAGCCTCAGGCAATGGCAGTTCCATCGGATTTTATGAGGCGATCAAAGAAGGCGGCACCGTGCACCTCTACGAAATCGGCTCGGTAGGTTTTAACGGCTCCGGCATCCTGCGGGGCGTAACTTATAAGAACGGCGCTTTCTTCGGCAGCAACGGTAATCTTTTCCGCGTCAACGCCCAATAAAAGGCAGCGGCCAAAAACATCGCCAAACCCCGCCGGCTGGGTTAGACCCGGCTGGCGGGTTTTTTACCTTGTTCACCCATGACAACCGGCCTGCATCTCCAGTTGACCAGTCCCTGGGGGCGCAGTACAGGCAACCCAATAGTGCTGTCAGCTCCTGCTCGGCGGCCAAAACGGGCGTCAGAAACCACCTGTGTTAAAATTATTAGAAAATGAACCTTCACTGAGCATGTATAGCAGATGTCCATAAGCAAGTGGTTGACACTGCTGCTGATTCTGGGAATAATCGCCTCTTGGTACCTGGGAGTCCTGCCCCTGCCGCCGTGAGTGGCCTCTGTGTGCGGGATCCCGGCGGAATCTCCCTGATCAGATTCAGAAAATGGCCGGCCCGACCCAGCAAGGCGGCACAGGCCGGCCTGGCTTGTTCAAGGCCCTTGCCCTTTCGGAGAAAAAATGCGGGCCCACATCCTGAGCATGCAAGACGAGTTAGAAGCGGTATCGGGTCCGGTGGTGATATTGGATATCTTCCGGGCCAGCAACACCATAATCTCCCTGCTCACGTCCGGGGCAGACCGGGTATTGTTGGAGCCTGATCTGCAAACCGCCTATGACCATAAAACCAGGCACCCTGATTGGCTCCTGTGGGGAGAAAGGGGCGGCACCCCTCCCCGGGGATTTGACGGCGACAACTCCCCAGCCCGAGCCGCCGGACAGGACCTCAGGGGGAAGACCGTGGTGCTCACCACCTCGGCCGGAACCCAGGCCGTGCACCGGCTCGGCCAGGCCAAACCCATATGGTTCGCCTCTTTTGCCAATGCCCGGCCGCTTAAAACAGCCATGGCCCATATATCGGCTCAGGCCCTCAGCCTGCTGCCCATGGGCTTCCAGGCCCGGGAGCCGGCCCTGGAGGACACCCTGGCCGCCCAATATCTCAAAGACCTGATTGAAGACGGAAAGCCTGACTTTGATTCTCTAAAGAACAGGATCTTAAACAGCCCCGGAGCCGAGCGCCTGCGCCGTTTGGGGCAAGAACGCGACCTGGTCTTTTGCACCACCTTGGACAGCCACCGCCTGCTGCCAATAGTCCAGTTCCAGGAACACCCTTTCGCGGTCGCCTGGGAACCCGCCCTGGAGCCTACCCGCCCATGAAGGCCAGATTACCGCTATGGGCCGCCTTGGCCGCACTCGCGCTGGTTGCCGCCTGCGGACCGGCCATAAAACATGAAACCTTGAGCCAGTATCAGCCCCGGCACCAGACCCTGGCCCACCAGGTTCTGGATCTGGAACGGGATTTAGGGGCCGAGCCAGGCGACTACAAGCTGGTTGACGATATTTTGGATGAAGCAGTACAGGAAATACAGGGGCATTCCTTGACCACCAAGGAGGACGCCGTCTTTGTCCTGGAGATAATCCATCATGTATTGGGAAGCAGTTTCAGCTACCGCCGTCACCAGCTGTTAAACCAGGGGCTCAAGCAAAACAAATTGGATTGCGATCTGCTCACCATCCTTTATCTGAGCGTGGCCCAAAAAATGAACCTGCCCCTTAAGGCGGTGGTGGTGCCCCGCCACTCCTTTATCCGCTGGGAACTGGCCCCTGGAAATTACCTCAACTGGGAGACCACCAGCAGTTCACTGATATCTGACTCCCATTTCCTCAGAGGCCTGCACTTGGACACCCAGGAGAATTATTATTACGCCCCCAATTTCAGTATGCGGGTGGGCGTGAGCAAGGGCGCTTTTATGAGGTCTCTGGGCCCCCAGGAGTTTATGGCCTTACCCCACCTTAACCTGGCCAGCGAATACCTGCGCCGGATGGGAGCTCAAAAAAACGGTCCCGCCCAACGCCTAAAATACCTGCAAAAGGCAACCAGCCATTATCACCAGGCCGCCAAACTGGACCCCAAACGCCCGGAGGCCTACTTTGGCCTGGCCCTGGCCCAAAAGATTGCCGGCCGCTTGGGGGCGGCCATTGCCAGCCTCAACCGGGCCATTGAGCTAAACCCTGAAGATCCCAACTATTATTTCCATCGAGGGTCCATTAGAATGACGCAAGGAAACTTAGATGGCGCCATAGCTGACCTGGAAAAAACCTACCGGCTGCATCCCAGGCATCGCAAGGTGTGTTTTTCCCTGGCGATCGCCTGGTCCAAAAAGGGAGACCCAAAAAAAGGCGAGATATGGTGGACCCGGGCCACAAAATCGGGACAAAAACCCTAAAAAAACACCCAGGGGTCTTGATTGCCGCATTAATGCCTGTTAGCTTAGGCCTATCCGGCAAAAGGGCCGTATTGAGGCCTTTGAAGCCGGGTATATTATGTTGACGCGGCCGCCCATATTGGGGGGCCATTTGTCTTCACCATGCTGTTCCGCCCTTGCAAAGGTCGAAAACACCAATAGGGCGGATACTTTAGAAAGGAGCGCACTATAATGTCAGGGTTCAACCCCTTTGCAATTGCCCAGCAGCAGGTGGATGAAGCGTCCGAACGAATGGGCCTGGATGACCAGACTCGGGAAATGCTGCGCTGGCCCCAGAGAGAGATTTGGCTGCGCCTGCCCGTGCGCATGGACGACGGCAGTGTTAAGGTGTTTCAGGCATTTAGGGTTCAATACAACGGCGCCCGCGGCCCCTATAAAGGGGGCATCCGCTGGCATCCGGATGAAACCATTGACACTGTGCGGGCCTTGGCCGCCTGGATGACCTGGAAAACCGCGGTCATGGATGTACCCCTGGGTGGGGGCAAGGGCGGTATCGTATGTAATCCCAAAGAGTTAACCCCTACCGAGCAAGAGAGACTGGCCCGCGCCTATATCCGGGCCCTGGGTAAAGACCTGGGCATTGAGCTGGATGTGCCGGCACCGGATGTATACACCAACCCCCAGATCATGGCCTGGATGATGGATGAATTCGAGACCCTGGAAAAGAAATTTCATCCCGGGGTCATCACCGGCAAGCCTCTTCAGCTTGGGGGCAGCAAAGGCCGCGGCGATGCCACCGCCCGGGGCGGAATCTATGTAACCCGGGCCGCAGCCAAGGTGATGGGCATGGATCTAAAAAACCAGACCATGGCCATCCAAGGCTTTGGCAACGCCGGCCAGTTTGCCGCTTTGCTGGGCGAGGAGATCCTGGGCCTGAACCTGGTAGCCGCCTCTGATTCCAAAGGCGGCGTTTACAACCCGGACGGGCTTAATATACAGGCCTTGGTGGAGCATAAGCAGGAGACCGGGCAGGTGGAAGGCTTCCCTGGCTCCGAACCCATCAGCAATGAGGATCTCTTGGAGATGGAGGTGGCGGTGCTTTTCCCATCTGCCTTGGAAAATGTCATCACCGACCAGAACGCCGCCAACATCAAGGCCAAGATCGTTTGCGAGCTGGCCAACGGCCCCACCACCCCTGAGGCGGATTTGATCCTCCACGACAAGGGTGTGTTTGTGCTCCCCGATTTCTTGGCCAACGCCGGCGGCGTAACCGTATCTTACTTTGAAATGGTGCAAAACGGCAGCCAATACTACTGGGATCTGGAGATGGTGCATGAAAGGCTGGAGCGGAAAATGACCGACGCCTTTTTGTCCGTGCATCTGGAACACGTAGAAGGCAAAATACCTATGCGCGCCGCCGCCTACCAGGTGGCCTTGGCGCGGGTGGTGGAGGCGATGAAAATCAGGGGCTGGGTTTGACAGACATCAACGCCAAAGGCTCTAAAGAGACCATCTCCCCGGAGGCGATCGCGGCCCATGTGGTGGGCCAAAAGATCTCCCGTTTTCCGGACCTGGCCGATCAGATACGCCAGGAGCTTTTGGAGGAGATGGTCTCCCAACATGCCTTGGACGAAGGCCACCTCGAAGACGAGGCCAGGCGGCTTGCCACCCTGCCCCCAGGGCAGGCGGGCCGCCTGGCCATATTCTCATCCGAAGAGTTGGTGGCCATGCAGCGCAACGCCCTTATCGACACCCACGCCGCCAGTCATTTGAGCGAACATGAAATAGACGAATGCATCAACTTCGTGCGCAAGCGAAAAAGGGCCTTGGCCTTAAGGCAGGCCCTGAGCAAAAGCAACCCCAACGGCCAGGAGGTCTGGCAGCGCCTGCGGGAGTTCTGCGGCCTCCCCCTGGGCGAAAAGAGGGTGGCGCCGTCCGAGCTCTTGGGCATCCGCGCCGCGTTGATCGAATTCATCATCTCGGGCCACCTGCCCTACCTGGGGGTTGCCAAACACCACATCACCATACGGGGAATTTGCGATCTGGCCCCTTATATCATCGGCCACGAAGGCGGCTCCGGCCGCATCGGGGGCAAATCCGCCGGCATGCTCCTGGCCATGTCCATTTTGCATCCCACCCTGGAAGAGCTGGACCCGGAGCTGGCCGAGGTCATCACAGCGCCTAAATCCTTTTTCTTCCGTTCGGACGCGCATGACGCCTTTAAGGAATTCAACCCCGGGCTGGAAGTGCTGGTGGATCAAAAATACAAGGACCTGGACCAGATCGCCGAGGAATACCCTCTGGTCTGCGAGTCCTGCCTGATCTCGAAATTTCCTCCGGACATGGAGGAAAAGATGCGGGATCTGCTGGAGGAGGTGGGAGAGCATCCCCTTATAGTCCGCTCCTCCAGCTACCTGGAAGACAACTCCGGCTTCGCCTTCTCCGGCAAATACACCAGTGTTTTTGTGGCCAACCAGGGCACCATGGATGAGCGTTTGGCGGCATTGGAGGAGGCCATGAAAGAAGTCTACGCCTCCACCTACTCGCCGGACGTGATGACCTACCGCCGGGAGCGGGGGCTGTTGGATTACAACGAACGCATGTGCCTCTTGGTTCAAGAGGTGGTGGGCAGCCACCATGGACGCTATTTCTACCCCGCTGCTGCAGGGGTGGCGGTAAGCACCAACAATTTCATCTGGTCCCCCCGCATCAAAAGAGAAGACGGTCTGCTGCGGCTGGTGATGGGCCTGGGCACCCGGGCGGTTGACCGGGTGGGGCCTGACTACACCCGCCTGGTCCCCTTGACCGAGCCCCTTTTGCGTCCCGAGGCCACCAAGGCGCAGATCATCAAATATTCGCAACGCCTGGTGGATGTTTTGAACCTGGAGACAAACCAATTAGAGACAGTCCCTCTAAAGGAACTGCTGCCCGAGCTGAACCAGCCCGACCTGGGCCGGCTGGCCTCGGTGGATCGCGGCGGGGTGTTGACCCGGCCCTTGACCCGGGTGGACCCGGGTAAAGAGAAGGTCTGCCTGACTTTCGAAGGACTGCTCAGCGATAAAAAATTCTCCGGTATAATGCGCAAGGTGCTAAGGAAACTGGAAGAAGCCATAGGGCAGCCGGTGGAGGTGGAGTTCGCCTATGAAGGCGGCAAGATCTATATCCTGCAATGCCGGGCCTATTCCCAGTTTCAAGACGTGGGAGAGGTGGCTATTCCCACCGACGTGCCCCAGGACAGGATCCTGTTCACCTCCCGCCACGGCTACTCCTCGGCGGTGATTCGGGATGTGGAGTATATTGTTTATGTGGACGCCCCTGCCTATCACGCCCTGGAAAGCGGCGAGGCTAAAATGAAGGTGGCCAGCCTGGTGGGGCAACTGAACCGGCTCTTAAAGGACAAGCAATTCATCCTCATGGGGCCGGGGCGCTGGGGCAGCAATAACATCGACCTGGGCGTGAAGGTGACCTACGCGGATATCAATCACTGCCGCATGCTGATTGAAATGGCCTGGACCAAAAACGGGTCCGTACCCGATGTGTCTTACGGCACCCACTTCTTTCACGACCTGGTGGAGGGCAACATCATTCCCCTGCCCATATACCCTGAGGCGCCTGATGCCGCCTTTAACCGCGAGTTCTTCGCCGGCAATCATGAGCCTCCCCCGGAGCTTAAAAAGCAGCTCCAGGGCCTGGAAGGGGTGGTCAAAGTCTTGCACGTGCCCTCTCTTAGTCAAGGGGCCAAGTTGCAGATATATGTGGACGGCTCTCAACCCATGGCCGTGGGCTTTTTAGGGCCCGCTGCCTCGCAGGATTAGGAATCCGCCAACATGGGTCTAAAGACATTTGCCTTTTTGTCAGCCCTTATAATGATGGCCGTGGCGGCGCCTTGCCTATGGGCGCAAGAGCCAGAGAGCGGACTGACCATATTCCGCAGCATGGATTGCTACACCCGCGAACGCACCAAGCAGCGCCAGTGCGCGGCCTGGAGCCTGGAGGTGTTGCCAAAGCGCCGCCTGGCCTGGAACATCGCCGTTTACCGCATAGAAATGACCAAGGAGATATTTTCGGACCAAAAGGTGTTTGAACCCCTGGCCCGGGAGAACCTAGTGGAGGCCCTCAACACCGGAAACCGTTGGGCCCGGGCAGCCCGCAAAAACCAAGTTGACACTGAAAAGGAGATCGTGCGCATTGATCATGATGTAATCGTCTCCTTTGTCTCCAGCCAACAGGGAGCCTATTGTGCGGTCAGAATCCGGCATCTGGGCTGGATGGAGGACCAGCCTTTTTACATGGCCCTCCCCTATGAAGACGACCCCAAAGCCAAACCTTCCATCGCCGGCCTGATTCGGGCCTTAAAACGGGGCGACGCCTTGCTCAGGAAGCTTATCTCCCAAAAACAGAGGCAAGATTCCCTGTTCAAAGCGCCTGTATTCAAACAGCCTCCTCCCCCGCCGGCAAAGAAGACCAAGCCTAAACCCGGAGAGGCTCCCAGCCAGTAGCCAAAGGCTTAAAACCTATTTTCCCCCCACCCAAGGGGCCCGCACCGCCACCACCTCGCCCAGGGCGCATTCCTGATCCCCCGCGTATAAAGAAGTGACCACCAAGGTCTTGCGCGGCTCCATTGACTCCACCCGGGAACGAAGCAACAGCTCTTGGTCCATGGGAGTGGGCTTTAAATAAGTCACTTTCAAGGTGCCGGTGACAAAGGTGATTTGGGGAGAGGTGCCGGGCTCACGTCCTTCGGCCTCATAGGCCGAGGCCACGGCGGTGCCGATGCTGTGGCAATCGATAACGCTGGCGATGAGGCCCCCGTAAACCGTACCCGGAAAGGCGGTGTGTTGAGGCTGGGGGCGGAAATGGCACCGGCCTTCCTTGCCGTCCCAATAGGTCTGGATATGCAGGCCTTGGGCGTTGTAAGGGCCGCATCCGTAGCAAATAGCGATTTCAGGAGGGTAAAAATCTTGAATCGGTGCCAATTTCATAAGCCAACTCCCTTGTCTTAAGCCTTGCCGGTCTGGCCAGCCTCAAGGTTGAGGAAAAATCATGGGGCTCAAATCCAATCTCCATGTCAGAGGCGCGCTGCTGGGTTAGAGTTTATAGTTAAGATATGCCAAAGGGTAAAGACAATATCTTAAAGATTATTATCTTGGCCGCAGCCGTATGTGTGTGCGGCTGTATCAAGGAGCCGCCGCATCCGGCCCCGCAGCAACCCAGTCAATCCATCACCATAGAGGCTATGGCCGTCCCTCTCAACCCTGAAGACCGATCTGAGCGGCAGGTGGGGGCCCTGCTTTATCGCGGCGGCCTCAGGCTGCGCTGCGGCGCGCCAGGCTTTGGCGGCTTCTCCGGTCTCCTTATAAGCCCCCAAGGGAAAAATCTCTTGGCTGTCTCTGACCGGGGCTATTGGCTCAGCGCCCGCCTTAATCATCTTGCAGGCGGCGAATTGGCCGGCTTGAGCCATGCCCGCCTGGGCCGACTCCAAGACCCGGCAGGCCGCTTCCTGAGCACCCGCAACATGCGAGATGCCGAATCCCTGGCCCTGTCGCCCGCCGGAGATGTGGTGGTGGCCTTTGAAGGCCGGCACCGGCTCTGGCTCTATCCTGCTGCTGTGGAGCCCTTGGGACAAAGGCCCAGCCCCATAACCCTGCCGGCTTGGTTGGAATCGGCGCCATTCAATCAGGGTGTGGAGGCACTGACCTACCTAAAAGACGGGCGTCTATTGGCCATGGCCGAGGACCATGGCAACCAAGGCTACACCCAAGGGGCGGTAAGGGATCAAATTTGGCGGCGTCTGCAATATAAGACAAGCCATGGCTTCAAGCCCACCGCTGCCGATGCGCTCCCTGGGGGCGGAGTCCTGGTGCTGGAAAGGCGTTACCGCTTTCCAGGGCAATGGAGCGCCAGACTGACAGTCCTGGCCCAGAATCAAGTCTATGCCGGGGCCAAGATGGATCCCCAGGTTCTGGCCACCCTGGAACCGCCTTTGACCCTGGACAACTTTGAGGGGCTTGCTGTCTGCAGCGGGCCTCAGGACCGGACCCTGATCTACCTGATCTCAGATGACAATTATTCCGGCCTTCAGGACACTCTGCTGCTTGAGTTTGAGTTGAAAACCTCCCGCCTGCCTTCACCCTAAAGGATGCTCGCCATGCTGGAATGGAAAGAAGTTAAAAAAGACAAAGAACTGATCAGTCAGATCGACTGGGATATGACTCCCCGCCAGGCCTTTGAGGCCTTTCAGCTCAAGAGCAAGGACAACTGGCGCCACCGCTCCCTGGGCGAGGTGGTATATTTCTATCTCTCCACCTGGCAGGGAAACAACCGGGTGCTCCTGGTCCGGCGGGGTCTGGTGCAAAGCGAGGAGTTGGCCCAGGCCCCCGCACCCCCGGATATGGTGGCTGCCTGCGCTGCCAGCCAGGAAGGAGAACAATACCCCCGGGGCCAGATTCCCCTTGATGAAGCGCTTAAGAATTGGCTGCGTAAAGAATTGGGACTGTAGCCTTCTGGGCTGGAAAGCGGACTAGCGTTTAGCTTTTGGCCTTTCCGGGTTGGTTACCTCTTTGGCTTTGCAGGGAAGGAAGGACCAGTTTGATTCAGGGCAGACTTCTTTAGCCTCTGAGTTATGCCTCAAGCCTTTTTCTTTTCTCTTATCCTTGATCCAACGGATCAGGCCCACAACCAATCAAAGCATATTCACTCCCTTTATTAATTATAGCTGAAAATGCCCAAAAGGGCCGGGCCGGCATAATCTGACCTTTTCCTGTGCTAAAGTAATGAGATTCATCCCCTGTGAGATGGAGGCGGTTTCTTGAATCACATTTTGGACAACGTTCTGCCCGTGTTCCTGCTGATCGCCCTGGGCCAGGCCCTGTCTCGCTGGGGCCTGGCCAGCGAAGCCTTTTATAAGGCCTCGGACCGGCTGGTCTATTTCATCTTCTTTCCCGCCCTGCTTTTCTGGAAGATAAGTCAGGCCTTCTCCCTGCCCTCGCAGCTGGCGGATTTCTACACCTGGCAACAACTCACCGGCGTGCTCGCAGCCGTGGTGACCGTATGGGCGGCAACGCTTGTCTATATCCGCCTGGCCAAAATCCCGGCCTTTCAGGCTGGAACTTTTTCCCAGGTCAGCTATCGCTTCAACACCTATGTGGGCATGGCGGTGGTGATCGGCACCTTTGGCGAGCCCGGGGCGGCCAGCTTCGGCATGATCATAAGCCTGGCCATTCCCCTGATAAATCTCCTGGCGGTGGCAACCTTGGTCTGGTTCTCGCAAAGCGAAATCCCCCTGGCCCAAAAAATAAAGCTCGTCACCAAGGCAATCATTTTGAATCCCCTGATCCTGGCCTGCGCCGCCGGCATCGCCTATGGAAGTGCAGGGCTGGGGCTGCCTGTCTTCGCGGGCAAGACCTTGAGCCTGCTCTCTTCCATCACCCTGCCCATGGCCCTGCTCTCCATAGGAGGGGGCCTGCAACTGGCCAAACTTAAAGGGCACATGAGGCTTTCTCTGCTCACCTGCCTTTTCAAGCTTTTCATCTTACCCGCAGTGGGATTTGTGTTCTTGTGGGGGCTGGGGGTGAGGGGCCTTCCTTTTCAGACCGCCATGGTTTATTTTGCGCTGCCCACCTCCACCGCTTCCTACATTCTCTCCTCGCAACTGAAAAGCGATCAGGATCTGGCCACGGCCGCCATCGTGATGTCCACCTTGCTTTCATTTATTTCCCTGTCTTTGGCCCTGGTGCTCTTTGCCTGAGACCAGCGAAACAAATAAGGGGAAGCCGCCGATGTATATGCTAGACTCCGCTGAGGGTAAAACAGACAAACACAATCTCCAGGCTTAAAAAAAAGGCGCGTAAATGGCTAAACACCGTTTGGAATACTGGGCCCTGGCCCTGAGTTTATTATGCATCTGCGGATGCGCAGCCGCAGCCGCCCCCACCGCCTCCTCTGTAGCCACCTCAGCGGCCACTTCCGGCGGCAGCCAGGTGGCCCTCAGCCCGGGAGTCACGGATCTGCACGGCCCGGCGGTGCCGGCTCCGGGCCGTTATCTGGATTTCAAAGACGTGTTGATACCGCCGGGGCTGCGCCTCAACAAGGACAAGACCACCATCTTTCATGTGAATGCCACCCAGGTGGGCCTTATGGTATTTGACGGGCAAGTGGAGCCCAGAAGCCTAACTGAATTCTTTTCCCTGAACATGATAAAAGACGGCTGGGAAATGGTAGCTTCCTTTGGATATCCCGCCACTGCCTTGTTTTTCAGCAAACCGGCAAAGACCTGCGTGATTCATATCATCGAGTCCTGGATCTACACCAGGGCCACCATCTGGGTCACTCCCCACCGTGACAAACCTCCCATTAAAACCAAGGCAAAAATAAAGCCCAAAAGCAAGGCCAAAGCCAAGCCCTGACCACGGCGGGCTTAAATCAAGCTGTGCTGAGGCCAAAGCGGTTGCATTGGCTTGGAGGCGGTGCTATGGTGCGGCGGCTGTAATGAATGTTATTCAACCTAGTATTCATCAAGGGAGTGCAAATGAGAAATTTGCTAGCGACATTATTCCTGGCAGTAGTCTTGGCTTCATTGGCCCTGCCGGCTGCGGCAGAGGCCAGCAAGCCGGTGCTGCTGGGTTGTCCCCTGCCCCGCTCCCATGTAACCGGCTGGCTGGCGGAAAGGGCCATCAAGCTGGCCGTGGAGGAGGTCAACGCCGCCGGGGGAGTGAAGGTGGAAGGCCGCCTGCGGCCCTTTGCCGTGGAGGTCATCGATACCCGTGATCTGGAGCCCGGAGTCCCGGTCAGCCAGGCCCTGCTTGCCCTGGAGAGGCTGATCCTAGAAAAGAAAGCTGACTTCATCCTGGGGGGTCCGGCCCGCTCTGAGGCGGCCCTGGTGGCCATGAACCTTTTGGCCAAACAGAAAAAGATCTCCATCTTGTCCACCGGCTCCCTCTCCCCGCGCTATCATCGCCTGGTCGCCGAAACCCCCAGATTCAAGTATTGCTTCCGCATATCCGGCGAAGTGGGCTGGATGGTAAAAGGGGAGATAGTGCCTTGCCTTTTGAGGCTGCAAAAACAGCACGGCTTAAACCGCCTTTTCATCATGGCCCAGGACGTGGCCCACGGCCGCGCCGGCGGCAAGCTCATCGCCAAAATCATGCGCCAAAAGGGATGGAATGTCGTGGCCGAGCCCCGGCTGTACCCCACCGGCAGCAGCGACTTTTCCCTGGGCCTGCATCAGGCCAAGAAGCTCAAGGCCCAGATCATCCTCATCTGGATGGACATGCCCGAGGCCGCCATCTTGATCAAGCAGTGGCACGACCTCAAAGTGCCGGCATTGCCCTTCGGCTCCATAATCTCGGCCGCGGAACAACCGGGATTCTGGAAGGCTACCCAGGGCAAGGGCGAGTACACATTGGGCAACGTGGTCAACGCGGGCAACTCCCCCTCTGAGGCCACGCCCTGGACCATGAAGTTTGTAAACGCCTATAAGAAACGCTATCAGCTGGAGCCTGAAGGTTACGGAACCTCGTCCAGTTACATGGCGGTTTACACCCTTAAGGACGCCATCGAGAGGGCGGGATCGCTGGATACGGACAAGGTTCTTTCCGCCCTTGAGAAAACCGACCTGATGGGCGTCTATGGCCGCATCCGGTTCGACCCCAAGTCCCACCAGGTGATTCCCAGCCTGGACCCCAAGGAAGGGGCGGTGGGCACTATATTCCAGTGGCAGAAAGGCAGGCGGGTGCCGGTGTTTCCCTCCACCCTGGCCAACAGCGAGATACTTCTGCCGCCTGGGGTGAAATAGGCCCGGCCTTTTGATCCTGCCATGGAGATATTAATCTACGGCCTGATCAATTCGGCCTCTTTGGCCTTAATGGCCTTGGGGTTCACCCTGGTTTACGGCATCTGCCGCCTGCCCAACTTTGCCCACGGCGCCCTCTATGTCCTCACCGGCTGTGCGGCCTGGCTGCTCTTGCATTGGCTGGGGCTGCCCTATGCCCTTGCCCTGGCAGCGGCCCTTGTCCTCATCGGCCTGGCCGGCGCCTGCCTGCACCGGTTTATCTTTGCCCGCATCAGGGGGATGGCTGTCTCCGAGATCATGGCCTCCTACGCCTTGGGCCTGGCCCTTTTGGAGGGCCTGCGCTGGGGCGGGGTCAGGGGATCCACCTTCACCCTGCCCGCATTTGCCGAGGGGAGCCTGGAGATAGCCGGGGTGGTAGTGGACTTTCAGCGCCTGGTGTTGTTGGGGGCCGGATTCTTGCTGGTGGCGGCCTTGCATATCTTCTCCCGCTATACCCGCCTGGGCCTGGCCCTGCGTGCCGTGGCCCAGGACGAGTCCGCAGCCCAGACCCTGGGCATCGACCCCCGGGCCATGGGGCGCATTGCCTTGGCCCTGGGGGCGATGCTGGCCGGGGCGGCGGCGTTGGTGCTGCTTCCCTTGGGGAGTATCGTGGTGGAAAAAGGCTATTCCGTGCTGATTCTAGGGGTGGCGGTCTGTATCTTGGGCGGTCTGGGCTCAGTGGGCGGCGCCCTTATGGCTGCGGCCCTTATCGGCTTTGCCCAGACTCTGACCACTGCCTGGCTGGGCTCCCATTTTCAGATGGTGATCGCCCTGGCCGCCATCATCCTCACCTTGGTGCTCAGGCCCTCGGGACTGAGGGGACGCCAAAAAGAGCTGGCTGAGAGGGTGTAGAGATGCAGATCACCAGGTTGCATTGGACCAGCAGCGGCCTGTTGCCTCAACCAAGGGATAATCGGCTCAGGGTGTTGCCCCTTTTCTTGAGCGCCGGCCTGCTCCTATTGCCGGTGCTGTTTCAATCCAGCCCATACTGGCAGCGGGTGCTCAGCATGGTATGCATCTACGCCCTGCTGGCCTTGGGCTTTGATCTTTTGGCCAACCTGACCGGACTGGTTTCCCTGGGGGGCGCCTTTTTCGTAGGGGTGGGCGGCTATGGCGCCGCCCTGCTGAACCTGCACCTGGGCCTGCCCCCCTGGCTGAGCATCGGCCTGGCCACCATCCTGGGCGCTTTGTTTTGCACGGTGCTGCTTTTGCCCTGCCTCCCCCTCAAGGGGGTCTATTTTGCCATAGCCACGCTTATGTACCCTTTGCTCATGGCGCGCCTGATCGAGGCCCTGGATTGGTTCGGCGGCAGCGAGGGCTTCATGGGCGTGCAGGGACTTGCCAGCGCCTGGGGTGAGCAATACGGCCTCCTCATCTGTCTTATCGCCGCCCTATATCTGCTCAAGCGTTTGGCCGGTTCCCAGTGGGGGCTGGTGCTCAGGGCCATAAAAGACGATGAGCCTTCGCTAAGGGCCTCCGCCCTTAACCCCACCAGGTTCAAGGCGCTGGCCCTGTTCCTTGCCGCCGCCATGGGCAGCCTGGGCGGCGCCTTCCTCAGCCACTTATACCAATGGGCGGGGGTTTCCCAGTTCGCCCTGGATTTCTCGATTATACCCATTGCGGCGGTGCTGGTGGGCGGGGCGGGCACCTTGATTGGAGCCGTGCTGGGCTGCTTCATTTTGGTGCCCCTCTCCGAACTGCTGCGCGACTTCGGCACCCTGCGGGTGGTGGTTTACGCCTTGATCCTGATGACCCTCATCATCTGGCGCAGCCAAGGGCTGTGGGTCTATCTGCGCCGGATCTGCTCCCGCTGTCTTGGGCAGGCAAGGCCATGAGCCCTCAGGCCATACTGCACCTGGAAAACCTGGGCAAGGCCTATGGGGGTCTCCAGGCCCTCCAGGGAGTGAGCTTTGATCTGAAGCCAGGACAGGCATTGGGGGTCATCGGGCCCAACGGCTCCGGCAAAACCACCTTGTTCAACCTGGTCACCGGCTTCGAGCGGGCCGATGAAGGCCGGGTCTGGTTCCAAGGCCGGGAGATCACCCGGCTGCCTGCCCACAAAGTGGCGGGTTTGGGCCTGGTCCGCACCTTCCAGACCCCGCGCCCCCTGGCCAGCCTCAATGCCTGGCAAAGCCTGGTGGTGCCCCTCTGCTCAGCCCGGTCCCGCCGCCGCAGCCAAAACAAAGACCCCTTTTCCGATCCCCTGGGAGAGCTTTTCCGTCAGGTCGGCCTCGACTCCAGTCCGAGCCTTTTGAACCAGCCCAGCAGCGCCCTTTCCCTGGTGCAGTTAAAGAAGCTGGAACTGGCCCGCTGCCTGGCCCTTGAGCCCAAGGTTATCTTCTGTGACGAGCTGTTCTCCGGCCTCAGCCCCCAGGAGGCCTCCCTGCTTATTCCCCTGCTCCAGGATCTGAAAGGCCGGGGGCTTGCCCTGGTATTGGCCGAACACCGGATCAAGACCCTGTTCCAGGTGGCGGATGAGGTGCTGGTGCTCCATTTCGGCCGGGTGATCTCCCAAGGATCACCCCAGGCAGTAAAGGCCAACCATCTGGTTAAGGAAGCCTATCTGGGGAGTGTGGCGCAGGAAGACCATGTTTGAAGCCTCGGAGATCAGGGTCAGGTACGGGGCCTTTACCGCCCTAAACGGCGTGAGCCTGGAGGTGAAGGCCGGGCAGGTGCTGGGCGTGTTCGGGCCCTGCGGTGCGGGCAAATCCACCTTGATGAACGCCCTGGCCGGTCTGCTTCAGGACCTGAGCCAGAAAGAGCAGCTGGCCGGCAGAGAAGGAACCCGGGTTAAGGGTAAGGTCTTGCTTCAGGGGCGGGAGCTGAGCCTCCTGCCGCCGGCAGAGCGCGCCCGGGCCGGGCTTATTCTCTGCCCTGAGCGCCGGCGCATCTTTAGCGAGTGTACGGTGCTGGAAAACCTCAAGGTGGGAGCTTATGCCGTTTCCCGGCAGCAGGCCAGGCAAAACCTGGAACAGGTACTTCGCCTCTTCCCGGAGCTGGAAAAATTGCGCAATCGCCTGGGCGGGTTCCTGTCCGGGGGAGAGCAACAGATGCTGGCCATGGCCCGGGCCCTAATGGCCGGGCCCAAGGTCCTGCTTTTGGACGAACCCCTTCTGGGGCTGAGCCCCCGCATACAGCAGCGCCTGGCTCATACCATCCAGTCCCTCAGCCGCCATGGGAATATGGCCGTAATCGTGTCCGAGCAATACGCCCGGCCCCTGCTGCCGGTCATCGACCGGGCCTGCCTTTTGGAAAACGGCCGCCTAATCAAAAAGGGATCTGGCAGCGCGCTCCTGGCTGACCCTGAATTGGAAGAGGCCTATTTTGGGGCCTAGAGGGCGGCCCCTATAGACCCGCTCCGGGCATCGCCCGGGTTCTCCGCTGCCCGGAGTGTATATCATTCACACTTGTTCTCAGCTTTTTCGGGAAAAATTGTGCAATCCCCGGCCTACGGCATGATCGGCCCCGCTTGATAAAAACTGTAGGCCTAGACCTCGCCACTGGGCCTTGGAATGATTGAGTGGCGGGCAGATGGTTAGGAGGTTTTGTCCGCAGGCAGCTTGGCCTCCAGGGCCATCTTGATTTTGTTTTTAAGCTCGGTCAGATCAAAGGACTTGATAACGTAAAAATCAGCGGCAATGGACTTCATGTCCTCCTTAAAGGTATCGTAGGCGGTGCAAAGAATAACGGGCAGGTCATAGTATTTGTTGCGGATGTCCTGCAGAAGATCCAGCCCATTGTAATCCACCATTTTTATATCCAGAATAACCAGATCCGGCTTTTCCTCCTCGATCCTTTCCAAGAGCTGGTAACCGCTGTCAGCAGTGGCCACTTCATAACCCTCGTCGGCCAACTCTTCGGAATATAGAAACCGGATGTGCTCCTCGTCGTCGACAATCAGAATCTTAGGCATGTCACACCTCTTCCAGGGGTACTCAAGCACCCCAGGCTTCAAGGAGGTAAGGCTTGGTTTCTTCGAACACCATAGCCTCATTTTCGATGAATTCTTCAGCCTGTTGCACGCTCATTCGTGAGGTCTTGCGCACAAAGGATAGGGTTTTCCCAAAATATAACGGAATCAAAGACGCCAACAGCTCCTGGCGCTCTACAACCTCATCTTTAAAAGCCACCGTGAAGTCAAATAAAAGCTTGGCCCAAAGCTGGGTGGGGAAATCAAACTGCTCTGAAGGCAGATCGCCGATTTCCTCAACTTTGTTCATATTATCCGGAGATAACACCTGTTTCCATATCTCAAGGTATTTGCCGAAACCCCCGCTGAAGTTCTGAGCAAGCTTTTCCTCACTGACCTTCACCGGCGGTGGCATCTCCACCTCACCCAGGCCGAACCCGTATATGGATGTGGGCTTGGACCACTTCACCCGCATCCAGTAACCGGTGCTGTGGATCATCAGGTCCATGATGGTTCCCACCACCTGGGCGAACATGGGCCCTAGGTCTGCGCCCGGGTCCTTGGGTTTGTGTATTTTGGGGCGGCCCATGAACGCCTGACAGATGGGAATGTTGTTGTTCATGGCCAAGGTGGTCATCCAGATATCGATGCCAAACTGGCTCACCGCCTCGGTCCAGGTGGGGCTGGAAAGGTAGATGCGGGCCAGGTCTCCGGAGAAGCCGAAATCCCCGCCTATGGGCTGGCGCACCCGGCGGCCATATAAGGCCCGGGTAATGGGATAGGCAATGGAATTGGTTATGGTGCCGTCGTATTTATGCCGCACGTAAAGCGGAGCCACGTAACCGAAATCATTAAACAGGGGCTCGCCCAGATGCCTGATCCACTGGGGTGTAATGGATTTAAGGTCCGCATCCACCACCACCACCGCCGCGGCCTTCAACTCCAAGACCTTGCTAAACAGGTTCCTGAAGTTGTTCCCCTTACCACGCACCCCTGGGGGCGTGGAGATGTATATTTGAGGGACGTCCTCGGTATCAGCCGCGAAAAAGGCTTCCTTGGTTCCGTCATCGGAATTGTTGTCGCAGTTGATCAACACACACTTTTTGTCGCCAAAGTAACGCTTCAGCCCTTGGGCGGCTTGGGTGGCTGGATAAGCTATTAACTCGGCCTCCCGGTAGGAGGGAATGGCAACAACCATCTCAGCTTCAGTGATGTTTTGAGGGTTCTCCTCGATCCGCTCCTCTTTCATGAGGACTCCTTGCAGATGGCAATATCAGCTCGGACTCTTTAGTTTTTAACAAATACTTTAAGCTCAAGCCAAAGTCAAACCTTAGCTCGTAATCAATACCCCGGGGCTTGACAAACAAGCGGCGGCCGGAGGAAACTCGCGGAATCAAAGGAAGAAGAAAAAGTGAGCCGCATAGAATTTGACATTCAAGGAGGGCCGGCCTCAGTGCCGGGATTCAAAGTGGGCCACGCCAATATGGCGGATACGCCCTGCGGATGCACGGTGGTGCTCTGTCCCCCGGACACCGTGGGCGGGGTGGAGGTGGGCGGATTCGCAGCCGGCACCCGGCAGCTGGATGGCCTGGGGCCATTGCACATGGTGCAGCAGGTGCATGCCGTACTTCTCACCGGCGGTTCTTCCTACGGCCTCGGCTGCGCCGACGGCGTGCAGGCATTTCTGGAGGAAAAGGGTATCGGCCTGGAGATCGGCCCGGTCCAGGTGCCCATCGTACCCACAGCGGTCATATTTGACCTGGTTCTGACCCAAGGCAAAGGCCGCCCCGGCCCTGAGCTAGGCATGGCCGCCTGCCGCGCCGCGAGCAAAGACCCCATGTCCCGGGGAAACGCCGGCGCCGGCGCCGGCGCCACCGTCGGCAAGGTAATGGGCTTGCCCCAGGCCAGCAAGGGAGGCCTAGGCGGGGCCTCGGCCAGAGCCGGTGAACTCGGCATGGGGGTTGCGGCGGTGGTCAACGCCTTTGGCGACATAGTGGACCCTCAGGGCCGGATCATCGGCGGAGCCCGCCGCAGCCCTGACAGCCGGGAGTTTTTGGGAAGCAGCGCCTGGTTCATGGCCGGCAACCGCCGGACCCAATTCGCCGGACCCCACAACACAACCCTGGCCGTAGTGGCCACCAACGCCCGCCTGGATAAGGTCCAGGCCTGCCAGGTGGCGGCCATGGCCCAACAGGGTATGATCCGGGCCATAAACCCGGTCCACACCACATTCGACGGCGACTTGGTTATAGTCTTGGCCTCAGGTGAGGTTGAGGCCGATTTGAACGGCCTGGGGGTGCTGGCCGCCCGGCTGACGCGCCAGGCTATCTATGACGCGGTGCTTTCCGCCCAGAGCCTGCCCGGTCTGCCGGCGGCCCGTGACCTCATCCCCCTGCCTCAAATTTGCACCTAAAAAACCCCTGGGGCTGCATCCAAACAGCCCCAGGGGTATAAATGCAAAAAATCCGGTCAGCAGTTAATTCTCTATGAAGGCCCGAAGTTTCTTGGCCCGTGAGGGATGGCGGAGTTTGCGCAGGGCCTTGGCCTCGATTTGGCGGATACGTTCGCGGGTGACGTCAAAGTCCCGGCCCACCTCTTCCAGGGTGTGATCCGCTTTCTGGCCGATGCCAAAACGCATGCGTAAAACCTTCTCCTCCCGGGGAGTGAGAGTGGCCAACACCTTCCGGGTCTGCTCGCAAAGGTTCAGATTTATAACCGCATCCGAGGGATTGACCACTTTTTTATCCTCAATGAAGTCACCGAGATGGCTGTCTTCCTCCTCGCCGATGGGTGTCTCCAGGCTGATGGGCTCCTTGGCGATTTTTAGGACTTTGCGCACCTTCTCCAGGGGGAAATCCATCTTTTCCGCAATCTCTTCGGGAGTGGGCTCACGCCCGTATTCCTGCACCAGATAGCGGGAGGTGCGGATCAGCTTATTAATGGTCTCTATCATGTGTACGGGGATACGGATGGTGCGGGCCTGGTCGGCTATGGCCCGGGTGATGGCCTGGCGAATCCACCAGGTGGCGTAAGTGGAGAACTTGTATCCCCTTTGATATTCGAATTTATCCACCGCCTTCATCAAACCGATGTTGCCTTCCTGGATAAGATCCAAAAACTGCAATCCCCGGTTGGTGTATTTCTTGGCGATGGAAACCACCAGGCGCAGGTTGGCCTCGACCAGCTCCTTTTTGGCTATTCGGGCAGCCCTGCGTCCCCCCCGGACCCGGATCAGAAGCCGGCGCAGGCTGGCTGCGCTCATCTTACACTCGTTTTCAACCTCCCGGATGTTGGCCCTGGCCTTCTTCAACATGGAGTCAAGCTCCAGCAGGCGTTTGGGGCTGCAGCGGCATTTGCCCATGGCACAGCGCTTGCCTTTGGCCGCCCGCACCTTGCGGGCCAGCTTGGCGATGTCGCCTTTGGGCAGGCTGCTCTCCATCATAGCGGCGCTCATGATGCCCTCTGCCTGCTCGATTTTCCTAAGCCGGGATATCAATGACAGGGAAATCTGGTTGACCTGTTTCTTCTCCAGTTTGAGGTCACCCAATATCTCAGCCACCTTGCGCCGATTCTTGGTCAGATTCTCACGCAGACGCTTGCGGTCAGCCGCCTTTACCCCGCTGTCCCGGCGATTGAGCTTGTCATAAACATTCTTGTTGCGCCGGTCCAATCTACGCACCTTTTCAATCAAGTCCAGGAACTCACGCTTTCTTTCCTCCTGGGCTTCCAGGCTTTCTTCCTCGTCAATATCCCGGACCACATCACGTATGCGTATGGTGCCTTCTTCCAAAGAGCAGCCCAACCCGAGTATCTCTTCCACACAGATGGATGACTCCAGCAAGGCGTTTATAACTTGGCGCTCGCCTTTTTCGATGCGCTTGGCGATCTCCACCTCACCCTCGCGCGTGAGCAGGGAAACCAAGCCCATTTCGCGCAGGTACATCTTAACGGGGTCGCTGACCTTTCCCTCGTCGCCGGCGGGTGATGGCTTGTCCTCGTCTTCACTGCCATCGATCAAGTCCTGATCGTCATCATCCCCCAACTCAGTCTTCAACTTGAACTTGCTGGCATCTTCCACTAACTCGATGTCCATCTCATCGAGAACCATGATCATGTCGTCCATGCGTTCTGAAGTCACTTCCGGACTGAGCGCGTCGTTGATCTGGTCAAAGGTCAGATAACCTTGGGAACGGCCTTTGGAAATGAGCTTTTGCAAGTCGCCAAATTTTTTGTCTTTGAACATGGTTAATCCTTTTTAGCGTCTTGGGGGGATAAGTGAGACATTATTTGTTGGCGCTGGGCCTGGAGCTGGGTGACGGCCTGGTCGTCACCCGCCGCCTGGGCCGCAGCGATTGCTTCCTTCATGGCGCGGCGTTTTTGCCTGAGCCGCTGCCGCCTGAACACGTCCAAGTGGGCCTGGGCCCTGGAGACCGCCTGGGCCGGGTCCAGCCGGGGACCATCCTGGGCCAGCCTGCTCACCAGGCTGGCTAAATCCTGGTCTTCCAGGGCCTGGCTGACCGCGGCTGCGGTGGGCTCCGCCCCTCTTAGCACCACCTCTTTAAGGGCCTTGCCCACTTGCCGCATATGGGGGTCATGCAGAGTGGCCAGGGTGTCGTCATCTGAGAGCACCTTGGCCGCCTGGGGTGAGGCCAGGGCCAACTCCAGCAGGCAGCGCTCATTATCCCAGGCCGGGCTAGTCTCTGCGGCCGCTGCTTGAGGAGTACGGCTCCGTCCGGGCCGGGGCAGACCCATCTGAACGGCCAACACCTCCTGGGGCAGGTTCAAAGCCAAGGCAAGCCTTTGCACATAGCCGGTGCGGGCGATCAGGTCCCGAATGGATTTAATTACCTGGGCGGCCCTGCCCACCACCGCGCTGCGGCCCTCGGGCGTGGAAAGGTCGCCGCTGGCCACGATGCGGTCCAGGACCATTTCGGTCAAGGGGCGGGCCCGGTCCAGGTCCTGCTCCAGGGACTTAGGGCCTTCCTGGCGCAGATAGCTGTCCGGGTCTTCGCCGGAGGGCAACAAAAGCACCCGGGGCGAGATTCCCTCCCCCAAAAATACAGGTAGGCTGCGCTCCGCCGCCTTGAGTCCGGCCTGGTCTCCGTCAAAGACCAAAACTATGTCAGAGGCCTGGCCCTTTAAGCGCCGCGCCTGGGAGGCGGTCAGGGCAGTCCCCAAGGGGGCCACGGTTTCGGCGAATCCCTGCGCCGCCATGGTTATTACGTCAAAATACCCCTCCACCACCAGGGCCCGGTCATTTCGCCGCATGAGGGCCCGGGCCCGGTCCAGGTTGTACAAGGAGGCCGACTTCTTGAAGACAGGGGATTCAGGGCCGTTTAGGTATTTGGGCTCTCCCGGCCCCAAAATTCTGCCCCCAAAACTGATCACCCGGCCTCCCAGATCCCGTATGGGGAAGATCACCCGGCCCCGGAAACGGTCATAAGCGCCCCCCCGATCTCTGGGGGCCAAGAGGCCCGCCTTTATGGCCAGCCCTTCGTCCACGCCTTGGGAAATCAAATGCCGGCGCAGGCTTTCCCAGGATTCCTGGGCCCAACCCAGTGAAAAATCCTTTATGTTCTGCTGGGTTAGCCCCCGCTGCTGGTGAAGATAGCGCCTGGCCTCCTTGGCATCGGCAGACCCTAGTTGGGCCTGATAATAGGATGCAGCCCGTTCTAGGACCTCGAGCAGGCGCTCACGTTCCTGCAAGGCGCGGCGCTGGGCAGGGTTGAGCTTGGGCGGAGGCAAGGCAATCCCGCAGCGGGAGGCCACTTCGCGAACCGCCTCAGGAAAAGAAAGGCCCTCGTCCTTCATGATGAAGTTGAAAACGCTGCCGCCTTCGCTGCAACCGAAGCAGTACCAAGTTCCTTTTTCCCGGTCCACTTTAAAGCTGGGGTCGCTGTCGGAATGAAAGGGGCAGAGCCCCCAAAAATCCTTGCCCTTCTTCACCAGCCTCACCCTGGAACCCACTATCTGCACAATATCCGCAGCCAGACGGATCTCATCTATCTTATCCTGGGGAATATGGAAGGTAGATGCCAAAGCTTAGTCCCTCAGCTCCACAACCGTAACCCCGGCGCCCCCCCGGCGCACCTCTTCGTTGCGGGCGGCGGCCACATAGGGGTGGCCTTTAAGATAATCCCGCACCGCCGCCCCCAGCCGACCGGTGCCTATGCCGTGCACCAGCCGGATGCTGGGCTTGCCTGCAAGGATAGCCTGATCTAGAGCTTTGTCCACCAGGGGCAAGGCCTCATCCACAGTAAGGCCCACCAGTTTCAGATCCAACCCGTCAGGGGCGTGGGCCTGAATAGAGATACCTCCCGGCTCCGGGACGGCGTCAGCAGCCGGTTGGCTCAAAGGCTCAATCTCCGCCAGGGGCACCAGCACCCTCACCCCCCTGACGCCAACCGACACCGCCACCGTATCCTCGCCTGCCTTGGGTGATTCCAAAAGAACTCCCGGCTTGCCCAAACTGGTGACCCGCACCTGGTCGCCTCTCTTTAGGCCTGGGGCCAAGGATGGCAAAGCCCCCTGGTTTTCCCCGGGATGGCTTACAGCCTCCGCAACTTCGGCCAGGGCTTGACGCCGCATCGAAAAAAACTCCTGCCGCACCTGCCCCGGTTTCAGTGGTTCCTCTTCTTGCTGGGGCCCGCTGACTCTGGCTAAAAAATCCTCCAGCCGCTGTTGCAGGCGCTGGGCCACTTGGCGCACCCGGCGTTTACCCTCGGCCAAGGCCCCGGCCCGCTCCTGCCGCGCCTGTTTCAACAGCTTCCTCGCCTGCTGGTGCTTTTCCTCGGCAGCCAGACGCTGCGTACGGGCGGCCTCGCGCTGGGCCGAGGCCTCCTGCCAGGCCTGTTGGGCCTGTTGCAAAAAGGCCACCGTTTGCCGCTCACTTTGATCCAAAAGCCCCTCAGCCCGGGCTATCAATTCCTCGGGGAACCCCAGCCCCCGGGATACCGACAGGGCGTCGCTGAACCCCGGCGCCCCGTAATGAAGCTGGTATGTGGGGCGGCGGGTGTTTTGATCAAAGGCTACCGAAACATTCTCCACCCCCGGGGCCGAGGCGGCAAAGGCCTTGAGGCGGTGGAAATGGGTGGTGCAAAGAACCCGGGCCCCCTGTTCGATCAACCTTTCCAGCACGGCCATACCCAGGGCCGAACCCTCCTCGGGATCGGTTCCGCCCCCCAGCTCATCCACCAAGATCAGGGTTCCGGGCCCGGAACGCTCCAGCATCCATTGCAGGCGGCCGGCATGGGCGGTGAAAGTGGAAAGGTCCCGGCCCAAATCCTGCTCATCGCCCATTTCGCAAAGCACCCGCTTGCAGACTGACACCCTGGAGCCCTGTTTACTGGGAATGTGCATCCCGCACATGGCCATCAGGGTGATGAGGCCCACGGTTTTAAGGGCGGCGGTCTTGCCGCCGGCGTTGGCGCCGCTGATCACCAGGGCCTGGTGCTCAGGCCCCATCATAAAGTGAATGGGTACGGCCTTTCCCTTGCCGCTGAGGGCTCTCCAGGCCAACAAGGGGTGGCGGGCGCCGTTTAGTTCAATATCACCGCTGGTGAGCAGTTCCGGCCTTACCGCCTCGAGCCGGTTGCAAAATCCGGCCTGGGCCAGGAGGCAGTCCAATTTGGCCAGGGCGGCTTGATTCTCACGCAAAACCTGAAGATGCGAAGCCAGCTGGCGGGCGGTTTCTCTGAGCACCCTGAGCTCTTCCTCTTGCTCCCGCCGCCGCAGCAGGGCCAGGCTGTTGTTCTCTTCCACGGCGTCCAAAGGCTCCACAAAGCAGGTGGCTCCACTGCCCGAGGTGTCGTGGATAATGCCCTGCAGGCGGCCTTTGGAGTCGGTCTTGACCGGCACCACAAAACGGTCGGCCCGCTGCGTGATCACTTGATCGCTGAAGACGCCGGCCAACTCCGGCCGGGACATCATGTCGTGGAGGCGGGCCCGGATCCGCTCCCGGCTTTTGTTCGCCTCCCGGCGCAGGCCGGCCAGGGCCGGCGAGGCCTGGCTGCTTACGGAATGGCCCGGGCCTACAATTTGTCGGAGACGTTTGCGCACTGCCGGCAGGGGCGTGATGACATTGCGCAGGCGCGCCAGCTCGCTCCCCTGTGGGCCGGCCTGGTCCAAAAAGGAAGCTGCCGATCCCACCGCCCCCAAAAAAGAGCCCACTGCCTCCAGTTCCTCGGGCAGCAACAGGGCGCCTTCCACCTGCAAGCGGTCAAACAAAGGCTTAAGGTCCTTCACCCCGCCCAGGTCAGGATTATCTGTCTGGCTCAAAAGATCTCTGAGTTCGGTCAAGCGGTCCAGGCGGCGCGCCACGGCTACGGGGTCAAGGCAGGGCCTGAGCATCTGGACCCTGGCAGCGCCCAGGGGTGTCTGGGCCAGGGAAGATACTATGGTTAAAAGGTGGGGCAATTCCAACAGAGACAGGGTTTGGCTGTCAGCGCAGTCCTCAACCCTCTGAGGGATAGAACCACCCCCCTGGTTACTCTGATCCATTACCCTTAGATTGCCTTCCAGCTTTGCCTGGGGCCTTTGGTCTAAGATATCCCGCCCCCGCTTGGAGTCATACGGCTTTGGTATCTGAAAATGTTTACACCCCCAGAAGCAACCCAAAAAGCACCGGACGCTTTCTTGCCTTGCCCCCGTGGGCCTCCCTTATAATGAGTTCCTCTGGCGCCCTGTTGGTTTCGGCAAGATCCTCACAAGCGTCGTGGTCTTTTCAATCCTGCCGATCCCCAGCCAATTTCCGGCGCCTCAACCCGATGGTTTAGGACTGTAAGCGCTGACGCACCAGCTGATTTACCAGCTTACCGTCAGCCCTTCCTTTAAGGCGCGCCATGGCCTCTTTCATCACGCCACCCATGTCTTTCATGCCCTGGGGATCGAGTTCGCTAAAAACTTGGTCCAACAAGGCACCAACTTCGGACTCATCCATCTGTGCGGGCAGGTAGCGTTCGATGATTTTCAGCTCGGCGGATTCTTTGTCAGCCAGATCGGTTCGGCCGCCCTCGGTGAACTTTGCAATGGACTCCTGGCGCTGTTTGGCCAAGGTTTTGAGCACTTGGATGTCCTCATCCTCGGTCAAATCCCGGCGCAGCTCTTTTTCCTTGTTCTTTAATGCGGCCCGCACCAGCCGCAGGCAGGAGGTGGCAAGTTCATCTTTTGCTTTGAGGGCAGCCTTAAGATCGGCGTCCACCTTTTGGCCTAGACCCATACACCCTCCCAGGTCTGGCGGCGCGGCCTCTAAAGGCCTCGCAACTCGGCTGGGAAGTCTACCAGTTGTCCCAGGGAGTGTCAACCGGCTCCGCAACCCATCTAGCTGGTAATCTTGCCATAAATGGATTGCAGTGCTATCCTGCCCTGGCCGAAGACAACTACCGGAGAGTTAACATGCCTCACCCTCTGCCGCCACCAGAGCCTGCCTATTTATATACGGAAAGCTATCTTGATTTTGATTATGGCCCCTCACACCCCTTACGGATCGCCAGGCTGGGCTTGACCCACCTATTGATTGAGCTTTGCGGACTAGCCCAAACCCCTTTTACGGTCACCCCGGCCACCCTGGATCAGCTCGCCCATTTCCACGACCGCAGGTACTTGGATACCTTACAGAAAGTCAGCCTCAATCCCGATCTGCCCGCCCTGGGCTCCTACGGCTTGGGCCCGGGTGACAACCCCGTTTTTAAAGGAGTCTTTGAATGGTCTGCTTTGCTGACGGGCGCTTCCTTGCAGGCCGTGGACCTGGTGGCCCAGGCCGGCCACACCGTGGCCTTTAGCATGGCCGGGGGCATGCACCACGCCATGGCCGGACGCGCTTCCGGCTTTTGCTATGTAAACGATCCGGTCTTGGCCATCCTGAAACTCACGGATCTGGGGCACCGGGTGGCCTATGTGGATTTGGACGCCCACCATGGCGACGGGGTGCAGTGGGCCTTCTACCGCTCCAACCAGGTGCTCACCATAAGTCTGCATCAGCATCCCGCCACCTTGTTTCCAGGCACCGGTTATATAGAGGAGATGGGCCACGGTGAGGCCAGGGGCTATTCGGTTAATGTACCCCTATGGCCGGACACGGACGACGAAATCTATACCCAATGCTTTGAGGAATTGGTGCCGCCCCTTTTGGAGGCCTTTGCCCCGGACTATGTGGTCACTCAACTGGGTGTGGACACCTTGCTTGAGGACCCTTTGGCCAACCTGAACCTAACTACAACCGGATTCGGCCACTGTGTGCGCTCGCTGAAAAAAATAGCCGCAGACCGCTGGATCGCCCTGGGCGGCGGAGGCTATGATCTGGCCAACGTGGCCAGATGCTGGACCTTGGCCTGGGCCATTATGCAGGGCCGGGAAGACCAGCTGCCCCGGGAGCTGCCCCCGGAATTCTGCGCCAAGGCCAACCTGTCCCCTGACAAAAAACGGTTGCTGGATCCCCAGGAAAAACTGCGCGGCCGGGGCTGGCCCCGGGCCCAAGAAGACGCCAAGGATGTCATCGCCTACATTAAACGGGAAATATTTCCAATCCTAGAAGCCGGCTGATGAAGGGTTGCAGAAACCCCAACCTGCGCGGTATGGTCCTAGCTTTGGCCTGAAAGGATGAATCGTTTGGGAAGCGGCAGGCAACCATTTGAGTGCCAGCGTTGCGGGGCTTGTTGTGTGGGCGCGGGTGGAATCTACCTGGAGCCGGAGGAAGTTCCCGCCGCCGCCCGCCTGGTAGGTCTCAGCGAGCAGGATTTCAGGGACCATTACTGCATCGAGGCCAATTCCCACCTGGAGGTCAAGTGTAATCAAAAGGGAGTCTGCGCCTTGATGGGCCCCCAAGGGTGCCTAATCCATCAGGCCAAACCGGCCATCTGCCGTCTCTGGCCTTTTTTCCCTGGAATACTAAAGGACGCCGGCGCCCTGGAGGAGGCCAAGCTGGCCTGCCCTGGGATTGACCCTGAAATCAGTCACGCCGAGTTTGTGGAATTCTATCACCGCCATGTGAAAAACCGCCTCTAAAAACCAGGCAACGCCCTATGCCGGCCTGGAACTATCCATACAGATCATGGCCTCTGTGGTCTGACCCCAAAAGCAGGCCTTTGGGGCCACACATTTCTGAACCGAGCGGTTCTGAAGTACTGGCTTTCCCCCGGAGGTTGCAGGGGGGTAGTATATGCCCAAGTCTCAAGAGGCCTTGTACCACTATGAATATGTCATTGCCCATTCTGGCCCGCGCCTTAAAAGACCTGGCTTTTCCTTTGACTTGCCTGGGATGCGGGGCGGCGGTTCCGCCGGAAAATCCTTTCTGCCCCCTATGCCAAGACCAAATTCACCTGATCGCTGATCCGGTCTGTTCCCGTTGCGGCAGGCCGATGGCAGAGGCCGCCGGGTCAGGCCTGTGTTCTCAATGTTCGTCCCATCCGCCGGTCTTTGACCAGGCCAGGGCCGTGGCACTGCATCAAGGTCCAATGGCCCAGGCTTTGCGCAGCTTTAAATACCGCCGCCACTGGGCCAGCGGGTCTTTGTTGGCCGGGCTGGTGGCTGACCTGGCCCCCTTGGAATGGGCCTGCCAGGCCCAGCTGCTGGCACCGGTGCCTCTCCATCCCCTGCGGCTCATCGCCCGGGGCTTCAACCAGGCCTTGGTCCTGTTCCGGAATCTGGCCGCCGAACTGCCGGTGGAGGTTCACCCCCGTTTACTGAAGCGCCGCCGCCACACCCGGCCCCAGGTGGGCCTGGATCCCCAGGCCAGACGCCGAAACGTGGCCGGCGCCTTCAGCCTGGGGAAACAGGGCACAAGCCTCATATCCGGCCGAACTATACTATTGGTCGACGATGTCCTCACCACCGGCGCCACGGTCAATGAATGCACGCGGGTGCTTAAGATGGGCGGGGCCGGAAAAATCCTGGTGCTCACCGTCTCCCGGGCGGCAGGCTCTTCAGCGCTTGCCACGGCTGAGCCCGGCGGCTATGATCAGGCCCAGGGAGGCGAAGTTGGGCATTGACAGCAGTAAAAAGCTGGTGAGCCTGGGCGAGGCAGTGCGCCGGGCCCGTCAAATTCAAAAGCAGGGCGGCCTGGTGGTGTTCACCAACGGCTGCTTCGACCTTTTGCATGCCGGGCATGTGCGCTACTTGGCCCAGGCCCGCTCCTTGGGGGATCTATTGATCTTGGGGCTGAACTCGGATGAAAGCGTGCGCAGCCTGAATAAAGGAAAGGACCGCCCCCTGGTTCCCCAAGAACAGCGAGCCGAGGTGGTCGGCGCTTTGGCGGCGGTGGACCTGGTGGTTATATTTGAAGAGCCCACGCCCTATGAGCTGATAGATCAGATCCAGCCCGACCTTCTGGTCAAAGGAGGGGACTGGGAGCCTGAACGCATTGTGGGCGCTGATTTGGTGCAGTCCCGGGGCGGCCAGGTGCACAGCCTGCCTTTGACCCCGGGGATTTCCACCACCGACCTGATCAAACGCATCCGCAGCACCCAAAATCCTTGACAGAACCCCTTATCCCGGCTGCAATGTAGATAGACAAGCCTTAGAAAAAAGTGACTGCAACCAGCCGAGGAGATCATGGCCGAACCTGCCCAAGCTACCAAACCAAAGCGCAGCAAACTAAGATGGATAAATCCCTTCAGCCA